>CAZCTU010000432.1:0-1503 GCA_964501495.1 uncultured Ramlibacter sp. | reverse complement strand
CCAGGGCCATGCCCACGGCGTTGGTGATGCCCTGGCCCAGCGGGCCGGTGGTGGTCTCGACGCCGGGGGTGATGCCCACTTCGGGGTGGCCGGCGGTCTTGCTATGGAGCTGGCGGAAGTTCTTCAGCTCCTGCATCGGCAGGTCGTAGCCCGTGAGATGCAGCAGCGAGTAGATCAGCATCGAGCCGTGGCCGTTGGACAGCACGAAGCGGTCGCGGTCGGCCCAGTGCGGGTCGGTGGGGTTGTGCTTCAGGTGGCGGGCCCACAGGGCCACGGCGATATCGGCCATGCCCATGGGGGCGCCCGGGTGTCCCGAGTTGGCTTGTTGAACGGCATCCATGGACAAGGCGCGGATCGCGCTTGCCATCATTTGGGGGGTGGCCATCGGGCGGGGACTCCGGGAAAGGTGAGGGGGCGGGAAACCCCGCATTTTACCGGCCGCTCAGGCGTGGCCCCCGGGCCGCGCCAGTTTCCCGGCGGGCCGGGCGGCCGGCGCGTCGACTACAGTGCGCGCATGTCTTCCCACGCCCCCGAGACCGCGCCGTTTGCCGCCCGGGCGATGGTGCTGGCCGCCGGCCGCGGCGAGCGCATGCGCCCGCTCACCGACCATTGCCCCAAGCCCCTGCTGCCCGTGCAGGGCAAGCCCCTGATGCAGTGGCACCTGGAGGCCCTGGCCCGCGCCGGCTGGGACCGGGCGGTGGTCAACACCGCCTGGCTCGGGGAGCAGGTCGAGGCCGCCTTCGGCCCGGGCCTGCCGGGCGGGCCGCGTCTGGCCTATTCCCACGAAGGCCAGGACTTCGGCGGCGCGCTCGAGACCGCCGGCGGCATCGCCCGCGCGGTGCCGCAGCTGGCCGAGGTGTTCTGGGTGGTGGCCGGGGATGTCTTCATGCCTGGCTTCGACTTTCCACGGGCGGCCTACGACCGCTTCGCCGCCGGCGAGGCCCTGGCCCACCTGTGGCTGGTGCCCAACCCGCCCCACAACCCGCGCGGCGACTTCGGCCTCACACCGCAGGGCCGGGCCCTGAACCAGGTGCCCGAAGGCATGCCGCGCTGGACCTTCTCCACCGTCGGCCTGTACAAGCGCGCCCTGTTCGCGGAGCTGCCCGCGGGAAACCCCCAAGGGATCAAGGCCCCACTCGCGCCCCTGCTTCGCACGGCCATGGACAATGGCCTCATCACCGCCCAGCGCTGGGAGGGACCCTGGACCGACGTGGGCACACCGGAGCGACTGGCCGCCCTCAATTCGGAACCGGCACCCGCTCGCTGAAGACCCTGCAACGACACGCCTTCGCCTCATGAGCCAGAACCTCCACGCCGAACGCCGCGCCCGCCTCGCCCAGCAACTGGGCCCGCAAGGCATCGCCCTGATCCCCACCGCCCCGGAACGCGCCCGCAACCGCGACAGCGACTACCTGTACCGGCACGACAGCTACTTCTACTACCTCACTGGCTTCACCGAGCCCAATGCCTGGCTGATCCTGACAGGAGAGGGCCAGGCCACGC
>CAZCTU010000431.1:0-1504 GCA_964501495.1 uncultured Ramlibacter sp. | reverse complement strand
CTCCGCAGCCTCCGCCCCTGCCGAAGCCGCCAGCCAGGCCGCCTCGGCGCCGGAAGCAGCCGCCTCGGCCGCCCAGCCCCCCGCCTCCGCCGCCTCCGCCCCGGCGGACAGCCGCCCGGCCTTTGGCGACCGCCTGGCGGCCGCCCTCTCGGACATCGGCAACAACCCCTGGCCGCTGGCCATCGGCTCCGCTGTCGTCGCCGGCCTCGGCGCGATGGCCGGCCTGCTCTGGTGGAACCGCCGCCGATCGACGGGCAAGCCGGCCAAGCCGGCTACCGCCCCCGCGAAGCCAACCCGCAACACCCTGCGCAAGCCCACCGCGGAAGAAGCCCGGGCCGGCGGCGGCGCCTCCGCCCCGTCGATGGGCGGGATGGGTGCGATGGGCGCCGGCGCCGGCGCCGAGTCCGACCCGCTGGCCGAGGCCGACGTCTACCTGGCCTACGGCCGTGACCTGCAGGCCGAGGAAATCCTCCTCGAGGTGCTGCGGGCCACCCCCGACCGCCTGCCCGCCATCACCCGCCAGCTGGAGGTGCTCGCACGCCGCTTCGACTGGGAGGCCTTCGAGCCCCTGGCCCGCCGCGCGCTGGGCCTGACCGGCGGCCGCGGCCCCGAGTGGGCCCGCATCGTCGAGCTGGGCAGCGGCCTCGCGCCGGTGGGACATCCGCTCTTCAACGGTGGCGCCGCCGCGGCCAACCTGCCCCCGGCGGCGGCCGAACCCACCTTCGAGGACACGGCCCGCGCCGACACGGCTTCGGCCTTCGCCCCCCCGGCGGCCGCCCCGGTCGCCGAAGGCCCGGCCGACGTGCCGGCCGGCCTCGACCTCGACGTGGCCGGCTTCCGGATGCCCGCGCCCCCGGCCCAGCCCGCGCCCGAACCCGAGTACGACCCCGACATCGACGGCCTGTTCGAGGGCGACCTCTCGGCCGGCGGTTCCGGCCGCGCCGCCGCGCCCGCCGCCCCCGGCGCGCCGATGGAATTCGACCTGGCCGGCCTCTCGCTGGACCTGGGCACGCCCGAAGGCGGTGCCGCTGCCGGCGAGACCGACCCGCTGGCCACCAAGCTCTCGCTGGCCGAGGAATTCCGCAGCATCGGCGACACCGAGGGCGCCCGCAGCCTGCTCGAGGAAGTCCGTGACCAGGCCCAGGGTGACCTGCGCGCGCGAGCCGAGCGCCTGCTCGCCGAGCTGGGCTGATGGCGGCGCCTCAGGGTCCCGCTGAATCCCCTGCCCTGCAACGCTGGGCCCTGGGCGTGAGCTACGCCGGCCAGGGCTATGACGGCTGGCAGAGCCAGCCCTCGGGCAACACGGTGCAGGACAAGCTCGAGGCGGCCCTCGCCGCCTTCACCACCCAGCCGGTCTCCACCGTCTGCGCCGGCCGCACCGACGCCGGGGTCCACGGCCTGATGCAGGTGGTGCACTTCGACACCGCCTTGCAGCGCGAGGCCTTCTCCTGGGTGCGCGGCACCAACACCTTCCTGCCGCCGGACATCGCGGTGCAATGGGCGC
>CAZCTU010000430.1:0-1506 GCA_964501495.1 uncultured Ramlibacter sp. | reverse complement strand
CAGTTCGGAGTCGGTCAGGGCCTTGGGGCAGCCGAGGCTCACGAAGCCGACCTTGGGGGCCAGCGTGGAGGAAGTGGAAATCGGGGCGGCGGTATCGCTCATCCCCGTATTGTCCCAGAGGGGCGGCCAGGCCCGCCCGGAAAGACCTCCGAAATGGGAGGCTGCCCTCAGTCGCCCAGGGCTTGGGAATCCGCCGCCAGCGCCGCCACCAGCTCCTTTGCCCGCGGCCAGGGCCCGAAGCCCGAGGCCGGGTTGAGGTGGCCGACCGCACCCAGGTGCAGCTGGCGGCTGCCCCAGCCACGAGCCAGGGCCTCCACCGCGCCCCGTTCGCCCAAAGGGTCGTCGTCGCTGGTCAGGACCACGCTCTGGAAAGGCAAGCGCTCTTTGGGCACGGGGAACCAACCGGCTGACTCCAGGTCGGCCATCGAGGGATAGCCCTCGGGCATGGGCCGCTCAAAGTCAGGCGGCGTGGCGAGCAAGGCGGCGTGGACCTGCCCCGCGCGCTGTGTCTGCGCCGCCCAGTGGGCCACCATGATGCAGCCGCCGCTGTGGGCGACCAGCAGCACCGGCCCGTCGATCGCCGCCACCGCCGCCTCCAGCGCGCGGACCCGGGCACCGCAGTCCAGGTCGGTGCGGCCCATGGGCGGGACGCTGCGCGAGTCAGGCAGGTCCTGCGCCAGCAGGGTCTGCCAGTGCTGGGGCACGTGGTCACGCAGGCCGGGGACGATCAGGACGGTGGGGGTGGCGGGGGCGTTCATCAGGGACAAGGGGAAAACTTCGCGGGCGGATTATCAACAGTACCGCATAGGGCCGGACGCAGGGATGCCGGCCCGGTCGAAGGGCCGGCACCAGGCCCGCTGCGTCAGTAGGGCCGGTCGCCCACGATCGCGGCGCGCTCCATCTTGCGCGGCGCAGGCCAGTAGTCCATCACCGCATAGTGCTGGGTGGAGCGGTTGTCCCAGATGGCCACGCTATTGGGTTGCCACTGGAAACGAACCTGGTATTCCGGAATGCTCGCCTGGCTCAGGAGGTAGTTCAGGAGCAGGCTGGCGCCGGGCGTCTTGTCCAGGCCGAAGCGCACGTTCTCGGGCGTGTGGTAGTTGACGAAATTGGTGGTGAAGCTGCACACGTTGAGGACCTTCTCGCCGGTTTCCGGGTGCATGCGCACCACCGGGTGTTCGGCAGGCGGGTGCTGCTCCGCGAGCTTGCGACGGGCCTCGGGGGCCATCACCGCGCCGAAGGAGTGTTCGATGCTGCTGCGCGCCCGCAGGTGGTCGATCTTGGCCTTGATGTCGTCGGGCAGGTTCTTGTAGGCCTCCACCATGTTCACCCAGATGGTGTCGCCACCGACCGGCGGGCACTCGATGCAGCGCAGCACCGCGCCCATGGCCGGCGTCTCGCGCCACAGGCCGTCGGAGTGGTAGTTGTTCTCGTAGTTCTCGCGCTTGTCGCTGCGGTAGATCTGCACCAGGCCCGGGTGGTCCGGGTCGCTGCCAGCCACCGGGT
>CAZCTU010000429.1:0-1510 GCA_964501495.1 uncultured Ramlibacter sp. | reverse complement strand
GCAACGTGAGCGTCACCGCCAACGTGGCCCCGCGCCTGATGCACGAGCTGTGCGTCGCCGCCATCGCCGGCAACCGCGACCGTGCCATGGAAATCCAGCGCCAGCTGATGCCGGTGCACCGCCATCTCTTCGTCGAAGCCAACCCCATCCCGGTGAAGTGGGCGGTGGCCCGCATGGGCCTGTGCGGTGGCGCGCTACGCCTGCCGCTCACGCCCCTGGCGTCCGCCAACCAGCCGGTGGTCGAGGCCGCGCTCAAGGCATCCGGCCTGCTGCGCTGATCCCGCCCAGCGACCGCCCATTCCATTTCCCGCGCCAACCGCAGGAGCACCTCATGCGATACCTCCGCATTTCCCGACTGCCCCTCACCGCCCTGGCCGCCGCCCTGGCCCTGGGCCTGGCGGCCTGTTCCACGATCGAGGAAGGCACCAAGATCGACTACCGCAGCGCCGCCAAGGGACCCAACCTGGAAGTGCCGCCGGACCTGACCCAGCTTGCCCGCGACAGCCGCTACGCCCTGCCCGGCGCCGGCAGCGTCTCGGCCAGCGAGCAGGCCGCCGGCCGCACGGTCGCCAGCGCCACGCCCACCGCGGCGGGCAGCGTGGGCGATGTCCGCATCGAGCGGTCCGGCAACCAGCGCTGGCTGGTGGTCGCACGGCCTGCCGACAAGCTCTGGAGCCCAATCAAGGATTTCTGGAAAGAGAGCGGCTTCTCCCTGACCCTGGACCAGCAGGACCTGGGCATCATGGAAACCGACTGGGCCGAGAACCGCGCCAAGATCCCGCAGGACTTCATCCGCAACGCCCTGGGCCGCGTTCTCGACTCCCTCTACTCGACCTCCGAGCGTGACCGCTTCCGCACCCGCCTGGAGCGCCGCGCCGACGGCAGCACCGAGATCTACATCACGCACCGTGGCATGGAGGAAAACTGGGCCAGCGACCGCAAGGACCGCCTGATCTGGCAACCCCGGCCCAGCGATCCCGAGCTCGAGGCCGAGTTCCTGCGCCGCCTGATGGTCAAGCTCGGCGCCACCGCCGAACAGGCCAAGGCCGTGGGCAACCTGCCCCCGCCCAAGCCGGCTGCCCGCGTGAGCCAGGTGGGCGAGGTGCCGGTGGTGCAGCTGGACGAAGGCTTCGACCGCGCCTGGCGCCGGGTCGGCTTGTCGCTGGACCGCTCGGGCTTCACCGTCGAGGACCGCGACCGCAACCAGGGCACCTACTTCGTCCGCTACGTCGACCCCAACCCCGACCGCAAGGGCGAAGGCTTCCTCGCCCGCTTCCTGCCCAACTCGGACAAGGGCGCCGCGCCGGTCAAGTACCGGGTGGTGCTACGCAGCGAGGGCCAGGCCACCCTGGTCTCGGTGCTCACCGCGGAAGGCAAGCCCGACGCCTCGGCCACCGCCAAGCGCATCGTCCAGCTGCTGGCCGACGACCTGAAGTAACCCTCCTGCCCGGCTCCGCCACGCGGGGCCGGGTCTATCGCGCCTCGTGCTCCGCTTCAAGAACCTGGGCTC
>CAZCTU010000428.1:0-1515 GCA_964501495.1 uncultured Ramlibacter sp. | reverse complement strand
TGCCCACCACCGTGGCCATCGTGCCGGCGACGAAGGAGCCGATGGCGGCGGTGGCCAGCGCCGCGCCGGCGCGGCCGCTCTTGGCCATCTTGTTGCCCTCCATCGCGGTCACCATCGAGGCGGTCTCGCCCGGGGTGTTCAGCAGGATGGAGGTGGTCGAGCCGCCGTACATCGCGCCGTAGTAGATGCCGGCGAAGAAGATCATCGACGAGGTGATCTCCACCTTGCCGGTGATGGGCAGCAGCATGGCCACCGCCACGGCCGGGCCGATGCCGGGCAGCACGCCGACGGCGGTGCCCAGGGCGCAGCCCACCAGGGCCCACAGCAGGTTGACGGGCGTGATCGCGGTGGCGAAGCCCTGGAGGAGTGCGTTGAAGATGTCCATCAGAGCCACCCGGTCGAAGTCAGGCCCGGCAGGTTGATCGCCAGGAATTGGGTGAAGGCCCAGTACACCGGGGCCGCGATCGCGAGGCCGGAGAACAGGTCCGTCGCCAGCACCGCCGGGCGGCTGGCCGCCTGGCCCTGCGCGCGGCGCATCCCCTGCACCGCCAGCAGGTAGCACAGGGCGCAGCTCACGACAAAGCCGGCGCGTTCGATGAGCGCCGCATTGGCCAGCAGGCCCGCCGACACCCAGACGCCGCCCGCCCACCAGGCGCCTGGCGCGCCAGTGGGGGCTTCCAGATCACGCAGGCCGCCGGTGAGCGCTTCGCGCACGATGAGCAGGCCGCACAAGGTGAGCACCGAGGCCACCACCCAGGGCAGGAAGTTGGGGCCGGCGCCGCCGTAGCCCGCTTCGGAGGGAATGGACAGCGCGCCCCAGCCCAGGCCCAGGCCCAGCGCGGTCACGCCGGCGCCGAGCGCCAGGTGGGAGAGTTTGGTGGTGGATATCGACATGGGTGCCAATCAGGAGAGCACCCGGCCGCGAAGCCGGCTGTCCAGAAAAAACGCCCGGCCGTGAAGCCGGGCGTTGAAAAAGCGCGCCGCCCGGGCACGCTCGTCGCTTGAAGCGTCAGATCATTCCGGCCTTGACCATGGTGGCGCGCAGGCTGGCGAACTCGTCGTCGACGAACTTGTCGAAGGCGGCGCCGGTCATCACGGCCGGGGTCCAGTCGTTCTTCGCCAGGGCTTCGGCCCAGGACTTGGTCTTGAGCGCGGCCAGCACCATGTCGGTCAGCGCCTTGCGCTGGGCGTCGGTGATGCCGGGCGCGCCGTAGACGCCGCGCCAGTTGCCGATCTCGACGTCGATGCCCTGCTCCTTGAGCGTGGGCACGGTGGAGCCCTTCAGGCGCTTGCCCGAGGTGACGGCGATGGCCTTCATCTTGCCGCTCGAGATGTACTCGGCGAACTCGCTGTAGCCGCTGCCGCCGACGGTGACGTTGCCGCCCAGGATGGCGGCGGTGGCCTCACCGCCTCCGCGGAAGGCGACGTAGTTGATCTTGGCCGGGTCGACGCCGACGGCACGGGCGATCATGGCCGCGGCGATGTGCTCGGTGGAGCCGCGCGAACCGCCGCCCC
>CAZCTU010000427.1:0-1541 GCA_964501495.1 uncultured Ramlibacter sp. | reverse complement strand
TGCAGGGCCTGCGCCAGGTGTTCGGTCACCAGGGCCCGCAGGCCCCGGGCGTCCACCTGGCAGGGGCGGTCCGGCCGGCTCGAGAACAGCCCGGCGACGAAGCCGTGGAAGGTGGCGACCGCCAGCGCCGCGGGGCCTTCGAGCCGCTGCCCGCTGGCGGCCTCGGTGTAACGCCATCGGCTCGGGAGGTGGGCGAGCGAGCGTGCTTTGGCGGGCGGCGGAGCCTTGCCGGGCTCAGGAGCCTCGTCCGGCCCCAGCGCGTCCGGCATGGCCTGCATCAGCACCAGCACCGTGGCCAGGTCCAGCCAGGCATGGGCGCGCTCGCCGGGGGGCAGGGGCGCGATCAGGAGATCGAGCTGGTGCCGGCGATCGACCCTCCCGGCCTCCAGCAGCCGCCAGCAACTGGGCAAGGGCGGGATCCGGGCGGGACGAATCTGCCGGGAGAGGATGGCGCGGGGGCCGGGCAGCGCCTCGCACACCGCCTCGACGAGGCGGCCCTGGGCGGCGGCGTCGAGGTCGAACCAGTCGGAGTGGCCGGCCCGGGCCCGCGCCAGCAGCTGGCCGCAGCGGTCCCGGACGGCCTGGGGACTGCGCAGCTCGGCAGCGACCCGCTCCCCGTTGTTGTACGGCTCCCGAAACGAATCGACCTCGTCCATGGGTGGCGCTCCCGTGCCATGAGGGGGCGCGATTGTGGGGGAGGCCGGGCGGGCCGGGTGCAGGCCGGCGGCGCGGCCGGGGGAGGGGAGCCCTTTCGGATGCGAAAAGTAGAATCGGCGCTTTGCGTCAAGCCGCCCCGCCCCCGTCCGGGGGTTGCCGGGCGAGGCGCGCCGACTCGACAAGGAAGAATCCCGTGGCAGGTCACAGCAAATGGGCCAATATCCAACACCGCAAGGGCAGGCAGGATGAAAAGCGCGGCAAGGTCTGGACGCGGGTGATCCGCGAGATCATGGTCGCGGCCCGCCAGGGCGGCGGCGACCTCAACGCCAACCCGCGCCTGCGGCTGGCGGTGGACAAGGCCAAGGCGGCCAACATGCCGGCCGACACGGTCAAGCGCAACATCGACAAGGCCACCGGCAACCTCGAGGGCGTGAACTACGAGGAAATCCGCTACGAGGGCTACGGCATCGGCGGCGCGGCCATCATCGTCGACACCATGACCGACAACCGCGTGCGCACCGTGGCCGAGGTGCGCCACGCCTTCAGCAAGTACGGCGGCAACATGGGCACCGAGGGCTCGGTGGCCTTCCAGTTCAAGCATGTGGGCCAGATCATCCTGGCGCCGGGCACCTCCGAGGACCAGGTGATGGACGTGGCGCTGGAAGCCGGCGCCGACGACGTGATCACCGGCGACGACGGCGCGATCGAGGTGCTGACCGCTCCCGGCGCCTTCGAGGCGGTGCGCAATGCCCTGGACGCGGCCGGCCTCAAGCCCGAGGTGGCCGAGGTCACCATGCGGCCCGAGAACACCATCGAACTCGCGGGCGACGACGGCGCCCGGATGCAGAAGCTGCTGGACATGCTGGAAGACCTGGACGACGTGC
>CAZCTU010000426.1:0-1548 GCA_964501495.1 uncultured Ramlibacter sp. | reverse complement strand
GTGATGAACAGCAGCATCAGCATGCCGACGAACACGTGGAAGCCGTGGAAGCCGGTGAGCATGAAGAAGGTGGAGCCGTAGGCGCCCGAGGTGAGCTTGAGGTTCAGGTCGCGGTAGGCATGCACGTACTCGTAGCCCTGCACGAACAGGAAGACGATGCCCAGGACGACGGTGGCCCACATCCAGGTGATGGTCTTGGCGCGGTTGCCGGCCTGCAGCGCGTGGTGGGCGATGGTCAGGGTGACGCCGGAGGTGAGCAGCAGCGCGGTGTTGATCGTCGGCAGCCAGAACGGGGTCATGGTCTGGAAGGGCTCGACGATGCCGGCGGGCGAGGCGGTGGCGCCAGCTGCGGCGCTGGGCCAGACGGCCTTGAAGTCGGGCCACAGCAGCGCGTTCTCGACGCCGGCCAGCGCGGGCACCGAGTGCGAGCGCATCCACCACAGGGCGGTGAAGAAGGCGCCGAAGAACATCACCTCCGAGAAGATGAACCAGCTCATGCTCCAGCGGTAGGACAGGTCGATCTTGCGCCCGTACTGGCCGCCTTCGCTCTCGGAGACGGCATCCTTGAACCACTGGAACAGGATGACCGCGAACCAGGCCAGGCCGAAGAACAGGGACCACTTGCCCCACTCGACGCCGTTGATCCACTGGCCTGCGCCCAGGATCACGAAGAACAGGCCGAAGGCGGCGAACGCCGGGTGGCGCGACGGCTGCGGCACGTAGTAGTACGGCGTGGTGCCAGGTGCGCTGTGACTCATCTCATCTCCTCGCTTCCGAAATCTCTCGGCAATAAAAACTCAAAAATTCAAACGATCCAGTGGACCAGGGCCGCCAGGCCGCCCACGAACAGGGCCACGGCCAGCAGCGCGACCAGGGCCACGTGCAAAGGGTTCAGGCGACCCATGTCGCGCTGGTAGTCGGAGTTCTTGCGCACGCCCAGGAAGGCCCAGCCCACCGCGCGCGCGGTCTGCAGGAAGGAGCCGCGCCGCTGGTGGGGCGGCACCGCTTCCTGGCCGGCGATGGGGTCGTGCGCCATGTTCACGAGCTCCGGCCTCCGTTGGCGGCGGGGGCTGCCGCCGAGGGTGCCGCGGGGGTGCGCGCGCCGACCTCGAAGAAGGTGTAGGACAGCGTGATGGTGGTCACGTCCCTGGACAGCTTGGGGTCGATGACGAAGGCCACCGGCCACTGCTTCTTCTCGCCCGGCTCCAGCGTGTACTGGTTGAAGCAGAAGCACTCGAGCTTGTTGAAGTGCGCCGCTGCCTGCTTGGGCGCGTAGCTGGGGATGGCCTGGGCGGCCATCTTGCGGTCCTGCACGTTCTGGAACTCGTACATGACCGTGGCCAGCTCGCCCGGGTGGACCTGCATCGTGCGCACCGCCGGCTTGAACTCCCAGGGGCCGCGCGCGTTGGCGTCGAATTCGACGGTGATCGTGCGGCTCTTGTCGACCTGGGTGTTGGCGGGCAGCTTCGGGGCGCCCGGCACCTGCTTCTCGCCGAGGGCGAGGATGTTGATGCCGGTGACCTCGCAGATCTTCTCGTACAGCGGCAC
>CAZCTU010000425.1:0-1566 GCA_964501495.1 uncultured Ramlibacter sp. | reverse complement strand
CCCAGATCTTGTCGTAGAGGGTGCGTCCCATGATGGGGTCCTGGTGGGGTCCTGAAATGCGGGGGGCCGTGCCGGGGCAGGGTGCAGCCCTTCATTTTATGTCCGCGGGGGGCGCCGGCCATCCGGGCGGAATGCCTGCGCGCGCAGGAGGCACAATCCCGGGTCGGACTTCCCGTCCGCTCCTCTCTCCCTCAGCTCGCATTCCTGCCCCTATGTCCGAATCCCGCTTCATCCTGGCCGGCGTCATGGGGTGGCCGGTGGCCCACTCCCGCTCGCCCACCATCCACAACCACTGGATCGCCCAATACGGCCTGCGCGGGACCTATGTGACCCTGCCGGTGCAGCCCGAGCGGCTGGTCGACGCGGTGCGGGGCCTGCGGGCCCTGGGCTTCGCCGGCTGCAACGTCACCGTGCCGCACAAGGTCGCGGCCATGGCCCTGATGGACGACCTGCACCCGGTGGCCCGCCGCATGGCGGCCATCAACACGATCGTGGTGCGCGAGGACGGCAGCCTCTACGGCATGAACAACGACGGCGCCGGCTGGGTGCAGAGCCTGCAGGACGCCGACCCGGCCTGGCGCGGCAGCGCCGGGCCTGCCCTGGTGCTGGGCGCCGGCGGCGCGGCCCGGGCCATCGTGGTGGCCCTGCTGGACGAGGGCGTGCCCGAGATCCGCATCACCAACCGCACCCGCGAGCGAGCCGAGGCCCTGGCGCAGGAATTCGGCCCCCGGGTCCGCGTCGTCGACTGGAAGGAACGCAACCCGGCGATGGCTGGCGCCCAGCTCCTGGTCAACACGACCACACAGGGCATGCACGGCCAGCCCGCGCTCGACGTGGCCCTGGACGACCTGCCCGCGGGCGCCCTGGTCTCCGACCTGGTCTACATCCCGCAGGAGACGCCGCTCCTGGCCGCGGCGCGCCAGCGCGGGCACCGCACCGTGGGCGGCCTGGGCATGCTGATCAACCAGGCCCGGCCGGCCTTCCAGGCCTGGTTCGGGGTGATGCCCGAGGTGACGCCCGAATTGCGGGCGGCGGTGCAGGCGACGTTCTGAGTCGCGGCCGGCGGCCGATGCGGCGCGTCACTGCGACGCGCGTCTGAAGGCAAGCGCCACCGCCCAAAGAAAAAGCCCGCCGATCGGCGGGCTTTCTGCTGGGGCCACGCTCCCGAAAGAGCGTGCCGGTCCCAGGGCGATCAGCGCTTGGCCAGGGGCTGGACGTCGCGGCGGGGAGAGCCGGCGAACAGCTGGCGGGGACGGCCGATCTTGTACTCGGGGTCGCCGATCATCTCGTTCAGCTGGGCGATCCAGCCGACGGTGCGGGCCAGGGCGAAGATCGCGGTGAACAGCGAGGTCGGGATGCCGATGGCGCGCTGCACGATGCCGGAGTAGAAGTCCACGTTCGGGTACAGCTTGCGCGACACGAAGTATTCGTCTTCCAGGGCGATCTTCTCCAACGCCTGGGCGATCTGCAGCAGCGGGTCGTTTTCCACGCCCAGGTGGCCCAGCACTTCCTTGCAGGTTTCCTGCATCAGCTTGGCGCGCGGGTCGTAGTTCTTGTACACGCGGT
>CAZCTU010000424.1:0-1572 GCA_964501495.1 uncultured Ramlibacter sp. | reverse complement strand
TTTGGGAGGCATTGGCGATCGGCTTCTTGAACCAGCCCAGGGGCTGGGTGGGCATGGGGCCATAGAGGAAGGAGGTCACGTCCAGGTTGAGAGACTTGTAGATCTCGTCAAGCAGGGCCTTGCCGCCGCCGTAGTAGTGCCAGGCCAGAACCATGTTGGGGTCCATGCCGAAGGCCGGGCCTGAGCCCCACAGGGCCAGGGCGGTGTTCTTGCCGTAGTGGTAGGCGACCACGCCATGGCCACCGTCGAGCGTGCCCTTGCCCACGGCGTCGAGCAGCTGGAAGGCGGGCACCACGGCGCCTGAGGGCAGCACCTCGATCTTGAGGCGGCCACTGGCCATGTCGTTGACCTTCTTGGCGAAGTCGTTGGCGTACTCGTGGAAGATGTCCTTGGCTGGCCAGGTGCTCTGGAATCGCAGGGTGGTGGTCTGCGCGGTGGCGATCATCGGCGCGGACATCGCGGCGCCCGCGACGGCGGCGCCCTTGAGGACGCCGCGGCGGCCGGTGGTTTTCTTCTTGGCTTCGGTCATGCTTGTCTCCTTTTCGGGTTTGCGGTGCAAAACGCCAATCCACTGTCACGGAATAGATGATCACTAAGAAGAGGGTTTTCACCGAGACGAAATCCCCCGGGTGAATAACCCTCGGGGACCGAGTAATGATTTCGAGGGGAGCCTGTCCGGCGGCCCGGCTTGCGCTACCCGCGGACGCCGCCGGTTCCTCCGTGCGCTGGCAAAATCAGGCCCCATGACCGATCCCTCCGACGACATCCGCCCCGCGCCCGGCTATGCCGGCGACGTCCTGCCCGAGCTCGCCTGCCGCTGGTGGCAGGCTGGCGAGGCCGTCCTGGTCGACGTGCGCACCAGCGCCGAGGTGGCCTGGGTGGGCTTCGTGCCCGGCTCCGTCCATGTCCCGATCAAGGAGTGGCCCGGCATGGCGGCCAACCCCCGCTTCGACGAGCAGGTTCAGGCGGCTGTCCCCCCGGGCGGCAAGGTCGTCTTCCTGTGCCGCAGCGGCGTGCGCTCCATCGCCGCCGCCGAGCGGGCGACCGACCTGGGCCTCACCGCCTACAACATCCTCGAGGGCTTCGAGGGCAACCCCGACGCCCAGGCTCACCGCAACACCCTGGGCGGCTGGCGCGCGCGCGGCCTGCCCTGGGCCCAGAACTGACCCCTCCCCCGAAAGTACGAGATGCCCGTGAACCTGTCCGCGCCCCGCGCGGGAGAACTCCTGCCCGTCCCGGGCCTTCGCATCGGCGTGGCCGAGGCCGGCGTGCGCAAGGCCGGCCGCAAGGACCTGACCGTCATGCTGCTCGAACCCGGCGCCGCCGTCGGCGGCGTGTTCACCCAGAACCGCTTCTGCGCCGCCCCGGTGCAGGTGTGCCGCGAGCACCTGGCCGCCGGGCATGACCTGCGCGCCATCGTGATCAACACTGGCAACGCCAACGCCGGCACCGGCGAGGACGGCCTGATCCGCGCCCGCCAGACCTGCATCGCCCTGGCCCGCAAGCTCGAGGTCGCGCCCGAGCAAGTGCTGCCTTTCTCCACCGGCGTCATCATGGAGCCGCTGCCGCACG
>CAZCTU010000423.1:0-1581 GCA_964501495.1 uncultured Ramlibacter sp. | reverse complement strand
GTTCCCCGACGCCGACACCATGCGCCAGATCGTGCAGGTGCACTTCCCGACGCTCAAGCAGGAGCTCCTGTCGGCGGCGATGAAGACCTTCTACGAGGTGCGCAACCTGCCGGGCCTGAAGAAGAAGCCCAGCACCTCCGAGCTGCTGGACTGGCTCAAGCTCCTGGTGGCCGAGGACATTCCGCTCGAGGCCCTGCAAAGCAAGGACGACAAGGTGTCGGTGCCGCCGCTGGTGGGCGCCCTCCTGAAGAACGAGCAGGACGTGACCCTGTTCGAGAAGCTGGTGTTCATGCAGCGGAACAACCGCTGAAGGAGCCCCGCGTGCATCCGCTGCTGCTCGAGGGCCTGTCCGACGCCGTCGGCTTCATCGGCGGCGCGCTGCTCGGTTACTGGGCGGGCGTGCTGCTGGGTCTGGACATCTTCGGGCAGGGCTACGGGCCGGCGCAGATCGGGGCGATCGCGCTGGTCGGCCTCGGCGGCGGCGGCGGCCTGCACCTGGCCCGGCGCTGGCGCTCGGCCCGCCGCAAGAACGACGACGCATGATCCGCCCCGCGCCCCTCACCCTCGAAAGCCCGCGCCTGCGGCTGGAGCCGCTGGCCGAGCGGCATGTCGGCCCGCTGGAGGCCGCCGCGGCCGACGGCGCGCTGTGGACGATCCGGGTGACCTCGGTGCCGGCGCCCGGCGAGATGGCCGCCTACGTGGCCACCGCGCTGCAGGGGCAGAGGGACGGGCACATGCTGCCCTTCGCCGTCGTCGACGCCGCGAGCGGCGAAGTGGTGGGCACCACCCGCTACCACGACATCGTGCCGGCGATCGACCGGCTTGAAATCGGCTACACCTGGTACGCCCGGCGCGCGCAGCGCAGCCACGTGAACACCACCGCCAAGCTCCTCCTGCTTCGCCATGCCTTCGAGGACCTGGGCGCGAAGGTGGTGGGCTGGCGCACCGACAACTTCAACTTCGCCAGCCAGCGCGCGATCGAGCGCCTGGGCGCGAAGCGCGACGGCGTGATCCGCCACCACGCGCCCCGCCGCGACGGCACCGTGCGCGACACCGTGATGTACAGCGTGACCGCCGGCGAATGGCCCGAGGTGCGCGCCCACCTGGAGCACCTGATGGCGCGCCACGCGGAGCCGGTGGCGGCGTGACCGGCAGGACAAGCACCCGACGTACCCGAGTCCACCCATGCTGATCGACTTCTTCTACACCCTGCGCGCCGCCAAGCTGCCGGTCTCGGTGAAGGAATTCCTGTCCCTGCTGCAGGCGCTCGACGCCGGCGTGATCGGCCCGCGCAGCGAGGAAGGCTGGTCGCTCGACGACTTCTACTTCGTCGCCCGCACCGCGCTGGTGAAGGACGAGGCCCACTTCGACAAGTTCGACCGCGCCTTCTCCGCCTACTTCAAGGGCGTGGAGATGCTCACCGACTTCTCCAAGGACCTGCCGCTGGAGTGGCTGCGCAAGAACCTGGAACTCGAGCTCTCGCCCGAAGACAAGGCCAAGATCGAGAAGATGGGGTGGGACGAGCTGATGGAGACGCTCAGGAAGCGCTTCGAGGAGCAGAAGGAGCGCCACGAGGGCGGC
>CAZCTU010000422.1:0-1603 GCA_964501495.1 uncultured Ramlibacter sp. | reverse complement strand
CAACTTCATCCCGGCCGACCCGCTGAAGACCCCCAACCACATCGCCCCGGTGTGGTACTTCACGCCCTTCTACTCCATGCTGCGCGCCATCACCTCGCAGATGGTGTACGCCCTGGTGCTGTGCGTGGTGGGTGCTGCCGCCTTCGGCGCGCTGCGCACCAAGCTGCCGTCCATCATCAAGGGTGGCATCGTGATCGGCGCGGTCGTGGGCATCGCCATGCTGCTGTCCATCGACGCCAAGTTCTGGGGCGTGGTGGTGATGGGCGGCGCCGTGATCATCCTGTTCTTCCTGCCCTGGCTGGACAAGAGCCCGGTCAAGTCCATCCGCTACCGCCCGACCTGGCACAAGTACGTGTACGCCGTGTTCGTGGTGAACTTCGTGGTGCTGGCCTACCTGGGCGTGCAGCCGCCCTCGCCGATCGGCGAGCGCGTCTCGCAGGTGGGCACCCTGTTCTACTTCGGCTTCTTCTTCCTGATGCCGTGGTGGAGCCAGCTGGGCGAGCCCAAGCCGGTGCCTGAGCGCATCACCTTTGCTCCCCACTGAAGCAAGACAGGGACACCGACATGAAAAAGACCCTCTCCTCCCTGCTCCTGTCGCTGGCGATCAGCGCCGGCATGGCCTTCGGCCTCGCCGGCACGGCCCAGGCCGCGGGCGGTGACACCATCGCCTGGGACAAGGCTCCCAACAAGGTCACCGACCTGCCCGCCCTGCAAGAAGGCGCCAAGCTGTTCGTCAACTACTGCCTGAACTGCCACTCCGCCGCCTTCATGCGCTACAACCGGCTGACCGACATCGGCCTGTCCGAGCAGCAGATCAAGGACAACCTGCTGTTCACCACCGACAAGATCGGTGACACGATGAAGGCCAACATCGACCCGAAGCAGGCCAAGGACTGGTTCGGCGCGGTGCCGCCTGACCTGACCCTGGTCGCCCGCTCGCGCGCCGGCCACGGCGGCACCGGTGCCGACTACCTCTACACCTACATGCGCACGTTCTACCGTGACGCTTCCAAGCCCACCGGCTGGAACAACCTGGCCTTCCCCAACGTGGGCATGCCGCATGTGCTGTACGAGCTGCAGGGCGTGCGCGAGCCGGTCTTCGAAACCGTGATGTCCCACGGCCACGAGACCCAGGTCTTCAAGGGCTGGAAGCAGGTCACCCCCGGCACCATGTCGCCCCAGCAGTACGACCAGGCGGTCGCCAACCTGGTGGGCTACATGCAGTGGATGGCCGAGCCGGCCCAGAACACCCGCGTGCGCGTGGGCGTGTGGGTCCTGCTGTTCCTGGGCGTGTTTACTGTCATCGCCTGGCGCCTGAACGCCGCTTTCTGGAAGAATGTCCGCTGACGCGGCGTCCTGACGGACACCGGCCCCCTGCGCCCCTGCGCATCGGGCCCAGCGAATCCCCCTGGAGTGGGCCGCCTCGCGGGCCCACTCCTTTTTGATTTAAGGAGCCACCGACATGATGGTGCTGTACTCGGGCACGACCTGCCCTTTCTCCCACCGCTGCCGCTTCGTCCTGTTCGAAAAGGGCATGGACTTCGAGATCCGCGACGTGGACCTCTACAACAAGCCGGAAGACATCAGCGTGATGAACCCCTAC
>CAZCTU010000421.1:0-1604 GCA_964501495.1 uncultured Ramlibacter sp. | reverse complement strand
GCCGACGATGCGCGGGTGCGGCGTCTTCTGGCTTTTGAGTGCCTGCACAGCGGCGATGCTGGCGTAGACCGCATAGCCGTCGTCGGCACCGCCCCGGCCATAGAGCTTGCCGTCTTCGTACACCGGCGTCCAGGGCCCGAGATCATTGCGCCAGCCGTTGAACTCGGGCTGCTTGTCCAGGTGGCCATACATCAGCACCGTCTGGCCGCTGCCTTCACCGGCTGCGCGGGTGGCAGGCACTTCGAAGAACAGCACCGGCGTGCGGCCGGGCAGGCGGATGACCTCGAGTTTCAGGCCCTCGACCTTCTGCGCCTCGACCCACTGGGCGGCACTGCGCAACACCGTTTCGATGTGGCCATGCGCGGCCCAGTCGGCATCGAACGCCGGCGACTTGGCGGGGACCTCGATGTACTTCTTGAGTTCGGGCAGGATGCTGCTGTCCCAGGCCTGCGTCACGTCGGCCAGCGCCCTGGTGCTGTCCAGGGCGCCTTCGGGCATTTCGCGGTGCAAAGGGGCGTTCATGGCGTCTCCTGTGGGAGCGGCCTGCGGCCGCGATCAATCTGGGGCTCAGCGGTATTTTTGCATCCACGCCAGCCCGCGGGAAGTCCCGCCGCTGCTGGTGTCGGCAGGGATGTACTCGCAGCCCACCCAGCCGCTCCAGCCGGTCTCCGCGCTGATCTTGTCGATCAGGGCAAACAGGTGGTCCCAGTTGAGTTCGCCCGAGCCCGGCTCGTGGCGGGCGGGCACGTCGGCAAACTGGAAGTGGCCCACGCCGCCGGTGGGCAGGTACCGGCTGATCTTGGTGGAGAGGTCGCCTTCGACGATCTGGCAATGGAACAGGTCCATCTGCACCTTCACGTTGGATGCACCCACCGCCTGCAGGATGGCGTGGGCATGGTCCTGGCGCTGCAGATGGAAGCCCGGGATGTTGCGCGTGTTGATCGGCTCGAGCATCAGGTCGCGCCCATGCCCGGCGGCCTGCTGCGCGGCCCACTTCAGATTCGCCACCAGCGTCTGGTCCGCCTGCTGCGCGCTCAGACCTTCGGAGCGCACGCCCACCACGGTGTGGATGCGCGGGCATTCCAGCGCCTCGGCGTATTCCAGGGCCAGGGCCAGACCGGCGCGGAACTCGGCCTCGCGTCCGGGCTGACAGGCGGTGCCACGCTCGCCACGGTCCCAGGCGCCGACCATGTCCTCCGGGGTAAGGCCAGCCGGCGGCATGTTGAACAGCACCTGCTGCAGTCCGTTGCCCTTGAGTCGCGCGGCCAGTTCAGCCGCCGGGTAGGCGTAGGGGAAGAGGTATTCCACCGCCTTGAAGCCATCCTTCGCCGCCGCCTCGAAGCGCTCGAGGAAGGGCAGGTCCGGGTACATCATCGTCAGGTTGGCGGCAAAGCGGGGCATGGTGTTTCCTTAATGTGTTTACCAGCGCGCGCCAAAGGTGGCGCGCAGTTCGTCGATGTCGGTGGCGCGCAGCGGCTCGGTGTGCGGTGCGAGCAGCATGAGCCGGGCGGTTTCTTCGAGTTCTTCGAGCGTGGCCATCGCGGCGGCCGGGCTGTCGTGCCAGACGTTGGGCCCCAGGCGCGGCAGCATGACGGCGCGGATCG
>CAZCTU010000420.1:0-1610 GCA_964501495.1 uncultured Ramlibacter sp. | reverse complement strand
CCTTCGTGATGGACGGCCAGATCCTGGCCGGCAACATCGCCGCCTCCAAGAACCCGGCCGATTTCCGCATCGTCGGCGAGGTGCTGAGCGTCGAGCCCATCGCCATCATGATCCGCAAGGACGACCCGGCCTTCAAGAAGCTGGCCGACGACACCCTGCGTGACCTGATGAAGTCCGGCGAAATCGCCAAGATCTACGACAAGTGGTTCGTCCAGCCCATCCCGCCGAAGAACACCCGCGTGGGCCTGCCGGCCAGCGACGCCACCAAGGGCGCCTGGGCCGCCCCCAATGACAAGCCCGTCGAAGAGTACGCCAAGAAGTAAGCCTGCGGCTTGAGCCAACAAACCCCGCGGCGCCTGGCGTCCGCGGGGTTTGTGTTTTGCACCCTGAAGCGTTACAACTGATCACCTCTTCCCGTGGAGCCCGAGCACCCATGACCCTGGACTGGCAGGTATTCCTCACCGACGACGGCGGCGGCCGAACCTATCTCGAATGGATGCTCGAGGCCTGGCGCTGGACACTGGCGGTGGCCGGCGCCTCCTGGGTGGTGGCCATGCTCACCGGCGGGGTGGTCGGCACCCTGCGCACCCTTCCGAACAGCCCCTGGCTGGTGCGTCTGGCCAATGCCTGGGTGGAGTTGTTCCGCAACATCCCCATCCTGGTTCAACTTTTCATCTGGTACTTCGTGGTGCCCAAGGCTGTTCCGGCCTTCCAGGAAGTGCCCGGTTTCGTGCTGGTGGTCTTCGCTCTGGGCTTCTTCACCTCGGCGCGCATCGCCGAGCAGGTGCGGGC
Organism: uncultured Ramlibacter sp.; assembly: GCA_964501495.1. Taxonomy (GTDB): domain Bacteria; phylum Pseudomonadota; class Gammaproteobacteria; order Burkholderiales; family Burkholderiaceae_C; genus Ramlibacter. The sequence continues at coordinate 818 of CAZCTU010000420.1, read as the reverse complement.
CGGCATCCAGGCGCTGCCGCGCGGCCAGCGCCATGCCGCCATGGCCATGGGCCTGACCACACCCCAGACCTACCGTTACGTGCTGCTGCCGATGGCCTTCCGGATCATCCTGCCGCCGCTGACCAGCGAGTCCATGAACCTGCTGAAGAATTCATCGGTGGCCTTTGCGGTGTCCATTGCCGAACTGACCATGTTCGCCATGCAGGCGCAGGAGGAAACCTCACGCGGCATCGAGATCTACCTGGCAGTCACTGCCGCTTATGCGGTGTCGGCCTTCGCGGTGAACCGCGTCTTCGCCCTCATCGAGCGGCGGGTGCAGGTGCCCGGCTTCATCGTTGCGGGCGGCACCGGGGGAGGGCACTGAGCATGCTGGGCAACCTCGACCTCTCCTTCGTCAGCTGGGACATCCTGAGCAAGTTCGTCCTGAGCGGCTTCCTCTTCAGCCTGCAGCTGACCGTCGTCGCCACCCTGGGCGGCATCGTCTTCGGCACACTGCTGGCGCTGATGCGCCTCTCGGGCAAGCCGGCCCTGGTGATTCCGGCCACCGTCTATGTCAACGGCATGCGCTCCATTCCGCTGGTGATGGTGATCCTGTGGTTCTTCCTGCTGGTGCCCTTGCTCATTGGCCGTCCGGTGGGGGCCGAGGCCTCGGCCGTCATCACCTTCATCGCTTTCGAGGCGGCCTACTTCAGCGAGATCATGCGGGCGGGCATCCAGTCCATTCCGCGCGGCCAGGTCTTCGCCGGCCAGGCCCTGGGCATGAGCTACAGCCAGAACATGCGCCTCGTGGTCCTGCCCCAGGCCTTCCGCAACATGCT
>CAZCTU010000419.1:0-1617 GCA_964501495.1 uncultured Ramlibacter sp. | reverse complement strand
TCTCGATCTTCTGGTGCTTGCGCACGCCGTTGAAGCCCATGGCCTTGGCCAGCTCGACGTCGCGGCGCAGCGCGGCGTCACCCGGCGCGGCCAGGTGGGTCTCGGGCCAGTAGCCCTGGTCCAGCACCATGCGCAGCACATAGGGCCGCCCATTGAGCATGAAGCGGTCCCGCAGCGTGCCCACCGAGCGCAGCGCGGTGTACGAGCGAATCGGGTCGATCACCTGTCCGCCCGCGAGCAGCCGCACCTCGGCCTCAATCAGCGTGGGCCGCTCCGGGCTCCAGAGGATCTCGTTGCGGAAGTCGTCGATACCCGGGTCGGACAGCACCACGAAGCGGTCGACCTCGCCGCCCACCACCTTGTAGCGGTCCTGGGCCAGGACGCGGCCCTCGAGCGTGAGCGTGAGGTCGACCGCCAGGTCGTCACGCGGGTCGCCGGCGATTCGCGCCTCGAAGCCGATGGCGAAGCCCTCGACCCGCGGCGTCCAGCGCAGCTTCTCGATGTAGGTGCGCGGCACCCGCTCGAGCCACACGGTCTGCCAGATGCCGCTGGTGCGCGGGTACCAGAGCGCGTGCGGCTCGAGCTGCCAGTCCTGCTTGCCGCGCGGCTTGGTCAGGTCGCCGGGCTCGTCCTCGGCCCGCAGCGTGAGTTGCTGCCGGCCCGAAGGGTCGAGAAAGTGGGTGATGTCGGCGGCGAAGGGCGTGTGCCCGCCCTCGTGCAGGACGGCGAGATGGCCATTGACCCAGACCCGCGCCGCGTAGTCCACCGCGCCGAAGCGCAGCATCACCCGGTCGTCGCCAGGCAGCGCCTCGAACTCGCGCTGGTACCAGCACACCGGATGGAAGCCGCCGTCGCCGATGCCGCTGGCCGGCGACTCGGGCGGGTAGGGCACCCGGATCTCGTGCGGCCACTCCGTCACGTCGGCGGGCTCGCGCCAGGCGCCGGCATCGTCGAAGGCAAAACGCCACGGACCGTCGAGGGAAGTCCAGTTCGCGCGCTGCAGCTGCGGCCTGGGATAGGCGAAGTCCACGGCTCTCTCCTGCGGACGCCCCGGCGGCGATGACCGCGGGGCGAGCCAGCCAGCGTACGGGCTTTCCGCCCGCCCGTGTGGCTGGACAGGGTGTCCGCGGGCGCGGCGGCGGCCCCGGCGTGAATTCACCGGCGAGTCCGCGTCGGATGCGGCGCGACTTGAGCAGGCGCACAAGGACTGCCCTGGCCCCCTGCGACAATCGGGCCATGAGCTTCGCCCCCCTGCGCAACGACAGTTTCCTGCGCGCCTGCCTGCGCCAGGCCACCGATCACACGCCCATGTGGCTGATGCGTCAGGCCGGCCGCTACCTGCCCGAGTACCGCGCCACCCGCGCCCGCGCCGGCAGCTTCATGGGTCTGGCGACGAACACCGACTACGCCACCGAGGTGACGCTGCAGCCGCTGGAGCGCTACCCGCTGGACGCCGCCATCCTGTTCTCCGACATCCTCACCGTGCCCGATGCGATGGGCCTGGGCCTGTCCTTCGCCCAGGGCGAGGGGCCGAAATTCGAGCGCGTGGTGCGCGACGAGGCCGCGGTGCAGGCGCTGGCCGTGCCCGACATGGACAAGCTGCGCTACGTGTTCGAC
>CAZCTU010000418.1:0-1624 GCA_964501495.1 uncultured Ramlibacter sp. | reverse complement strand
ACCTGGGGCTCCTCGTGGAACTTGCGGCCGATGCCGTGGCCGCAGAACTCGCGCACCACCGAGAAGCCGTTGCCCTCGGCGAACTTCTGGATGGCGAAGCCGATGTCGCCCAGGTGGACGCCGGGTTTGACCTGCACGATGCCGTGCCACATGGCGTCATACGTCATCTGCACCAGGCGCCTGGCGGCGATGGAGGCCTCGCCCACGATGAACATGCGGGAGGTGTCGCCGTACCAGCCGTCCTTGATGACGGTGACGTCGACGTTGACGATGTCGCCCTTCTTGAGCGGCTTTTCGTTGGGGATGCCGTGGCAGACCACGTGGTTGACCGAGGTGCACAGCGACGCGGGGTAGGGCGGGTAGCCCGGGGGCTGGTAGCCCAGGGTGGCGGAGACGCTGCCCTGCCTGGCCATGCATTCGGCGGCCAGGCGGTCGATCTCGAGGGTGGTGATGCCCGGCTTGATGAAGGGGGTGAGGTGGTCCAGGACCTCGGAGGCCAGCCGGCAGGCGGTGCGCATGCCCTCGATCTCGGCGGCGTCCTTGTAGGTGATGCTCATGGCGCGAGATTATCCCAGAGGGGGCGGGCGGATGCGGCCGGCAGGGGCATGGCCGGCCGGCTTCGGTTCCCGGGAGATTCGCTTGTTGCGCACACGGCCGGCCGGCGCCCGCCCGGTAAAATCCCGGGTTGCCACCAATCCCCCGTGGCCGGCCCCAGTCAGCGGCCGGCTGCAGCGACCCAGCGACCCCCGGCGGCGGGCCCCGGCCCCCGCCTCAACAGGCTTCACAGTGACCCTGCACATCACCGAGTTCGAGGGCGGCCAGGCCCTCAGCGCCTTCCGCATCCAGCAGCTGCTCCCCCGCCTGCAGGCCGTCCACGAACGCATCCAGGGCCTGTCGGCCCGCTTCATCCACCTGGCGGCCTGGGAACAGGCCCCCGACGCCGCCGCCCGCGAGCGCCTCGCGGCCCTCCTGGCCTATGGCGATCCGGCCGAGCCGGCAGGCGAAGGCGGCGTGGTGGTGCTGGTGACTCCCCGCCTGGGCACCGTCTCCCCCTGGGCCTCCAAGGCGACCGACATCGCCCACAACTGCGGCCTGGGCCTGCGCCGGGTCGAGCGCATCGTCGAATACCGGGTGCATCTGAAGTCGGGCCTGCTTGCCGGCAAGGGCGGCCTGTCGCCCGAGCAGCTGGCTGCAGTGGCCGGCCTGCTGCATGACCGCATGACCGAGTCGGTGGTGCAGGACCGCGCCGAGGCCCATGCCCTCTTTACCGCGCTCGAGGCCCCGCCGATGGAGCAGGTGGACCTGCTGGCCGGCGGCCGTGCCGCCTTGGAAGCGGCCAACACCCGCTTCGGCCTCGCCCTCGCGGACGACGAGATCGACTACCTGGTGGCGGCCTTCCAGAACCTGGGCCGCAATCCGACCGACGTCGAATTGATGATGTTCGCCCAGGCGAACAGCGAGCACTGCCGGCACAAGATCTTCAACGCGCGCTTCACCATCGACGGCCAGGACCAGGACCTGAGCCTGTTCGGGATGATCCGCAACACCCACCAGAAGCACCCCGAGCACACGGTGGTGGCCTATTCGGACAACGCCGCCGTCATGGAGGGCCACGAGGTCGAGC
>CAZCTU010000417.1:0-1634 GCA_964501495.1 uncultured Ramlibacter sp. | reverse complement strand
TGCCGGCGGTGAAGGTCTGGATGCCGAAATAGCTCGACACGCCAAAGTCAGCCAGGGTCTCCATCAGCGCCAGGGCCACGCCCGCGGCCACCGCGGGCCGCGCCAGCGGCAGGGCGACCGCGAAGATGCGGCGGCGCAGCGGCGCGCCCAGCAGCCGCGCGGCCTCCATCAGGTGGGCGGCCCGCTCGGACAGCGCCGCCCGCGCCAGCAGGTAGACATAGGGAGAGAGGGTGAAAACGAAGACCCATGCCGCGCCGGGCAGGCTGCGCACCTCGGGAAACACCCGGCCTTCCAGCCCGAAGGCCGCCCGCAGCCCGACCTGCAGCGGGCCGGAGAACTGCAGGAAGTCGGTATAGGCGTAGGCCACCACATAGGCCGGCATGGCCAGGGGCAGCAGCAGCGCCCACTCGAAAACGCGCCGGCCTGGGAAGTCGAACAGGGTCACCGCCGCCGCGCCCGCGGTGCCCACGAGGGCGGTGCCCAGGGCGACCACTGCGCACAGGGCCAGGCTGGCGCCGGCGTAGCGTGGCAGCACGGTGGCGGCCATTTCGCGCAGGATGCCCGCGCTTTGCGCATCCCACTGCAGCCAGGCGACGGCCACGCCGCCCACCGGCAACAGCAGGAAGGCGGCCAGCAGCAGCAGGGGCAGGTCGCGGACGCGTCGCAGGTGCATCGGTTCCATGAAGGTGTAATTGAGAATTGTATGCATCTAGAATGCCCGCATGCATCTGGCCCTGTCCCAACTGAGCGTGCGCTACCCCGGCGCCAGCCGGCCCGCGGTCGAAGGCGTGTCCTTCGGCCTGGCCCGCGGCGACATCGGCGTGCTCATTGGTCCTTCGGGCTGCGGCAAGACCACGCTGCTGCGGGCCATCGCCGGCCTGGAGCGCGCGAGCGCAGGCGAGATCCGCATCAGCGGCCAGGTGGTCGGCGGCGGCGGCGCTCACGTGCCGCCGGAGGCGCGGCGCATCGGCATGGTGTTCCAGGACTACGCCCTCTTCCCGCACCTGGACGTGGGCCGCAATGTCGGCTTCGGCCTCGACCACCTGCCCCGCGGCGAGCGGCAAGTCCGGGTGGAGGAGGTGCTGGCCCTGGTGGGCCTGGCGGGCCTGGCCCGGCGGATGCCGCACGAGCTTTCGGGCGGACAGCAGCAGCGCGTGGCCCTGGCCCGGGCGCTGGCGCCCCGGCCCGAGCTGCTATTGCTGGACGAGCCCTTCTCCAACCTCGACATCGACCTGCGCGAGCGGCTGGCCCACGAACTGCGGACCATCCTCAAGGCGGCGGGCGCCACCGCCCTCTTCGTGACCCATGACCAGCTGGAGGCCTTCGCCATCGGCGATGTGATCGGCGTCATGCACGAGGGCCGGCTGGCGCAGTGGGACGACGCCTACACCCTTTACCACCGACCCGCGAGCCGCTTCGTCGCCGACTTCATCGGCCACGGCGTCTTCATCCCGGCGCGCATCCGGGACGAAGGTGGCAAGGTGGTGGTCGACACGCCCCTGGGCCTGCTCTCCGACGTCGCCGAATGCCCCCTGCCCGGCGCCTTCCCGGGCGGCGAGTGCGAGGTGCTACTGCGGGCCGACGACATCCTGCACGACGACGACGCGCCGGTGAAGGCGCAGATCGTGCGCAAG
>CAZCTU010000416.1:0-1639 GCA_964501495.1 uncultured Ramlibacter sp. | reverse complement strand
CGTCGATGGTGGCCACGCGGCCGGCCTGGTCGTAGACCAGCGGGCCGTGCTTGATGGTGCTGCTGGTGCCGCCCATGCCGCGGCGGGTCAGGGCGCGCACCCGCGCCTCCAGCTCCTGCAGCGAGAAGGGCTTGGCCATGTAGTCGTCGGCGCCCAGGTCCAGGCCCTTCACGCGCTCCTCCACGCTGTCGGCGGCGGTGAGGATCAGGACGGGCAGCGCGGAGCCACGGGCGCGCAGGCGGCGCAGGACCTCGAGGCCGTGCATGCGCGGCAGGCCGAGGTCGAGGATGAGGAGGTCGAACTCGTTGTTCGTCATGAGCGCCGCGTCGGCCTCGGCGCCGCTGCCCACGTGGTCCACCGCGGCGCCGGCGGCGCGCAGGCTTCGCAGCAAACCGTCGGCCAGGACCTGGTCGTCTTCGGCAATGAGGATGCGCATCTCCGTCTCCTTCGGCTCGACTCGCCCGCTGGTGCTGCGCGGGACTGTTGTGGGCACGATTCTAGAGGGCGTGCCGGCGCGGTCTGACGCCTGTGGCGCCCGGTTCCGCCAGCCCCCTGTGCGGGTGTGAAGTGCGCCCGGTGGCCGTGTCGCGTCTTTAGTCGGCCGGGCCTGCGTACGCCTCCAGGCCGATGGCGACGACGGTGGCGATCTCCGTGCCCACCTCGGCGCGGAATTCGTCCTCGGCCCGGGCCACCGCCTTGCGAAAGGCCGCCAGCCAGGCCAGGCCGGTGGCGGTGAAGCGCACCCGGCGCGCGCGGCCGTCGAGCGGGTCGGGCTCGCGGCTCACCAGGTCCCAGGCCTCGCACTGCGTCACCAGGTCGGCCATGGCCTGCTTGCTCATGCCGGCCGAGCGCGCCAGGTCGGTGAGGCGCGAGCCTTCGAGTGCGAGGTGGCGGGTGATGTGGATGTGGGCCGCGCCCACCTGCGCGCGGGCGGCGAGGTTGGACAGGGCCAGCGGCACGTCGACGTCGTGCGCCATCAGGTACAGCACCCGCTCGTCGAAGCGGCGCATCGCGTGGCCCAGCAACCGCCCCAGGTGGGTGAGGCGCCAGCCGTCATCGTGCGCAGGCGCGGGGGCCGGGGAGGGGGTGCGAGCCATGCCCCACATTTTGCCCGATTTGGTCAGGCAAACTGACCAAAAAACGGCTTCTCAGCCACATACAAGTCGTTAAAGTACTGGTCACGCATCCAGCCTGTGGTTCGAAACAGCCCCTCCCGGCAACCCGATCGCAGATGGCCCGCCAACCCGCAACGTATTGATTCACAAGGAGATTCTCATGGACGCACAAGTCAAGGGCAGCAAGATCGCCGCAGCCGACAGCGAAAAGTCCAAGGCCCTGCAGGCGGCCCTGGCCCAGATCGAGAAGCAGTTCGGCAAGGGCACCATCATGCGCCTGGGCGAGGGCGAGAAGATCGAGGACATCCAGGTCGTCTCCACCGGCTCCCTGGGTCTGGACATCGCCCTGGGCGTCGGCGGCCTGCCCCGCGGCCGCGTGGTCGAGATCTACGGCCCCGAGTCTTCGGGCAAGACCACCCTCACCCTGCAGGTCATCGCCGAGATGCAGAAGCAGGGCGGCACCTGCGCCTTCGTCGACGCCGAGCACGCGCTCGACGTGCAATACGCGCAGAAGCTGGGCGTGA
>CAZCTU010000415.1:0-1642 GCA_964501495.1 uncultured Ramlibacter sp. | reverse complement strand
TGCCGGGCTGGAAGACCTGCGCCGCGCGCGGGCCGGCCAGTACCGCGCCGATCGGCACGCCCGAGCCCAGGCCCTTGGCCAGGGGCATCACGTCGGGGACGATGCCAGCCCACTGGTGCGCAAACCATTTGCCGGTGCGGCCCATGCCGCACTGGACCTCGTCGATCATCATCAGCCAGCCGCGCGCGTCGCAGAGCTTGCGCAGCTGCTGCATGTATTCGATGCGGAAGGGATTGACCCCGCCTTCACCCTGGATCGCCTCGAAGAAGACGGCCACGACGTTCGGGTTGCCTGCGGTCGCCTGCTCCAGGGCCGCGATGTCGTTGAGGGGGACGCGGATGAAGCCCTCGACCAGCGGGCCGAACCCCTTCTGGTGCTTGGTATTGGCGGTGGCCGACAGCGTGGCCAGGCTGCGCCCGTGGAAGGCGTTGTCATAGACCACGATCTGCGGGTTCGTGATGCCCTGGTCATGGCCGAACTTGCGCGCCAGCTTGATCGCCGCGTCGTTGGCCTCCAGACCCGAGTTGCAGAAGAAGGCGTTGGTCATTCCGGACAGCGCCACCAGCTTCGCCGCCAGCTCCTCCTGCAGGGGGACGTGGTAGTAGTTGCTGGTATGAATCAGCTTGGTGAGCTGGTCCTGCAATGCGGGCACCAGTTTGGGGTGGTTGTGCCCCACGGTGTTGACCGCGATGCCGCCCAGGGCGTCCAGGTATCGCTTGCCATTCACGTCCCACACGCGCAGGCCCTGGCCGTGCGACAGGGCGATGGGCACCCGCCCGTAGGTGTTCATGACGTGGGGCGAAGCGGCCTCGATCAGAGCCATCTGGATCCTCGGTTGGAAAGGGATTGCGAAAAAGAAAGACGGCCCCAGGGAGTGGAGCCGCTGAGAGGCGATTTTAGGCACAGGAAGTGCTTGTTTCGCATCGGGATTCCCGGGCCTGACCCAGGTCAAGCGAGGGGCTTCAACTCTTATATAAGATACAATACTCAGGCTTTCTCAGGTGCTGTCGCATGGGTGATCCCCGGCCGGCCGCACCATCTCCCGCCAGGCGTTACCCCGCTCACCACGCGACTGCATCCATGGTCTCCAACACCCCCAAAGAGGTCTTCATCCAGGGCATCACCAGCCAGGGCAAGACTTTCCGTCCGAGCGACTGGGCCGAGCGCCTGGCCGGGGTCATGAGCCAGTTCCGCCCGGGCGGGGTGCAGCCGGGCAGCCACCTGAGCTACTCCCCCTGGTGCGTGCCCACCGTCATCAGCGGCATCAAGTGCGTGATCGTCAACCACGAACTGCGTGACTTCGAGCCCATGGCCTGGGACTTCGTCATGAACTTCGCCCGCGACAACGACCTGCAGGTGGGCGAGGCCTGCCTCATTCCCGAGTCCCCCCGCAAGTAAGCGGTTCCTCGCCTGCCACGGCATCTCCCTGCGGCCCGATGGCCGCGCCCCCCCAGATTCAAGCGCCCAAGAAAAAACCGCCCGAAGGCGGTTTCTCTCTTTGCTGGCAGCGCACCCGGATCAAACGGCGGGTCTGGCCGGAAGGGCCGGGACCCGTGCGGGGTTGCTGTGTGCGGGTTTTAAGCCGCGGCCAGGGCCTTGACCTTGGCGGACAGGCGGCTCTTGTCGCGAGCGGCCTTGTTCT
>CAZCTU010000414.1:1162-1668 GCA_964501495.1 uncultured Ramlibacter sp. | reverse complement strand
CGTGCACCGTGAGCGACTTGAAGATGTTGCGCTCCTGCGGCACCCAGCCGATGCCGGCGCCGGCGCGCTGGTGCGAGGGCAGCTTGTGCAGGGCCACGCCGCCGAGGGTGATGCGGCCCGCGTGCTGGCGGGTAGCGCCGGCCAGGGTGTCCATCAGCGTGGTCTTGCCGGTGCCGTTGCGACCGAGCAGGGCCAGGGTCTTGCCCTCCTCGAGCGAGAAGGACACGTCATTGAGGACGACCGCCTCGCCGTAGCCGGCGGACAGGCCTTCGACCTTGAGCAGGGGTTCAGCCATGGGCGGCTCCCGAATTGCCGTTGCCGGCGTCATGTTGGTCGTCGCCGTGACCCAGGTAGACGGCCTTGACCTGGGGGTCGTTGGCAATCTGGTCGGGGTCACCTTCGGTCAGCACGGTGCCGTTGACGAGCACCGTCATGCGGGTGGCAAAGCTGAAGACGAGGTCCATGTCATGCTCGATCAGCAGCACCGACACGTCGGACGGCAGGGC
>CAZCTU010000414.1:0-1152 GCA_964501495.1 uncultured Ramlibacter sp. | reverse complement strand
GGCCGGCAGGGCCGCCACGGTCTGCAGGATCTCCTCGCGCTCGCCCGCCGGCACGCCGGCCACCGGCTCGTCGAGCAGCAGCACGCGCGGCTCGCAGGCCAGGGCGATGGCGATCTCGAGCAGGCGGCGCTTGCCGTAGGCCAGGTGCTCGGTGCGCTGGTTGCGCACTTCGGCCAGGCGGAAGGTCTCGAGCAGTTCCTCGGCGCGGGTGGCCACCGCGGCGTCGCCGCCCAGCGGCTTCCACCAGCGGGCGCCCTGCCCTTTCTGCTGCGCGATCACCAGGGCCAGGGTCTCCAGCGGTGTCATGGTCTTGAACAGCTGGTTGATCTGGAAGGTGCGCACCATGCCCCGGCGCACGCGCTGGTGCGGCGCGAGGCGGGTGATGTCCTCGCCTTCCAGCACGATGCGGCCCTCGGTCGGGTCCAGCACGCCGGTGAGCAGGTTGATCAGGGTGGTCTTGCCAGCGCCGTTGGGGCCGATCAGCGCGTGACGGGCGCCGCGGGCCAGGTCCAGCGAGACGTTGCCGGTGGCGGTGATGCCGCCGAAGCGCTTGACCAGGTTCTGCGCCGACAACACGATTTCAGGCGTGTTCATCAGGCGCCTCCTTTCTTGCCGCGGGCGAACCAGGTCCAGGGCCGCAGCAGGCGGTCGCGGCCGACCTGCACCAGCACCACCAGGAACAGGCCCATCCAGAAGGTCCAGTACTGCGGGGTGATGCTCGAAAGGATGTCGTACATCACCTTGAACACGATGGCGCCGAACACGCCGCCCCACAGCCAGCCGGTGCCGCCGATGACCAGCATCAGCATCACGTCGGCCGAGCGGTGCAGCTCGAACACGTCCAGCGAGGCAAAGCCCTGGGTCTGCGCCAGGAGCGCGCCCGAGGCGCCGGCCATGCCGGCGGCCACGATGTAGACGGCCGAGAGCTTGGCCCGCACCGGGATGCCGATGGCCATGGCCCGCAGCGGGTTGTCGCGGATCGCCATCAGCGTGGCGCCGAAGGGCGAGCGCACCAGCCGGCGGGCGACGAGGAAGACCACCAGCAGCGCGGCGATAGCGTACATCGCGCCCACCTGGCCGGCCAGGTCGAACTCGAAGCGGCCCAGGAGCGGGCCCATGACCACGCCCTGCAGGCCGTCGGCGCCGCCGGTG
>CAZCTU010000413.1:0-1684 GCA_964501495.1 uncultured Ramlibacter sp. | reverse complement strand
AGGCCAAGAACATCGCCGGCCACAAGGACAAGCCCCTGACCAACGACCCGATGGAGGCCACCTACATCGGCATCATGATGTGGAAGCAGGCCGTGGAGAAGGCCAAGTCCACCGACGTGGACAAGGTGATCGCCGCCATGGCAGGCCAGACCTTCAAGGCGCCCTCGGGCTTCGTCGCCAAGATGGACGAGAAGAACCACCACCTGCACAAGCCGGTGTTCATCGGCGAAGTGAAGGCCGACGGCCAGTTCAACGTGGTCTGGAAGACCCCCGGCCCGGTCAAGGCCAAGCCCTGGTCGCCCTTCATCGAAGGCAACGACAAGAAGAAGGACGAGCCGGACGGCAAAACGAAAATTTGAGTCTCGCAAATCGCTTGTGCGATTTGCTCGAGTTTTCGATCAGTTCAAAAGGGACCGGCCAAGCCGGTCCCTTTTGCATCGGAGGTCCCGCTGCGCGTTGCTATGCGGGACCCTGTGGCCCGGCAGTGCCGGGGTTCTCTCCTTCGGCTGGCCCGGGTCTTGCGACAGTTTGGTGCGACGGTGAAGCCGTCCACGAAAGACCTGAATGCTTGCCAGAAAAATTCTGTTTGTTGCCCTCTTGTGGGGCGCCGCTTCCACCCAGGCCCTGACCCTCGATGAGGCCCGGGCCATTGCCCTGGGCGAGACCGACGCCCGCATCGAGGCCCTGGGCAAGGCCGTGGCCCATGCCGACGACAAGACGGCCGCCTTCCTGCAGGCCCTGGCCGACGATGCGGTCAAGACTGCGGGCGACAAGGTCTTCATCGTGAAAGAGGGCAAGGGCATCGATCCCGTTTCTGGTGCGCCCGCCGACGTACCTGCCGACGCCGAGGACGTGGTGAGCAACAACCGCATGCGCGGCGAGCTCGAGACCGCGCTGGGCGCGATCCGCCTGTTCTCCCCCGACGCCAGGGAGCGCGCCGCCGCGGTGAAGGCCCTGGCCGCCGAGCCCGACGCGTCGCGACTGCCGCTGGTGGAAAAGGCCCTGCAGTCCGAAAAGGTCGACGCAATTCGCACCCAACTGGTGCTGGCGCGCGCCGCCATCCTGATTGCGAGCACCGATCCGGCGCAGCGCGCCGAGGCCGCTCGCGCCCTGGCCGCCAGCCGTGAGCCTGCTACCAAGACCCTGCTGCTCGATCGCCTCAAGGACGAGGCCGACCCGGCGGTGAAGTCCGCGCTCGAGGCGGCGCTGCGCCAGGTGGAGTCGTCCCTGGCCTGGGCCGACCGCGTCGGCCAGGTGTTCTCGGGCCTGTCGCTCGGCTCCATCCTGCTGCTGGTGGCCCTGGGCCTGGCCATCACCTACGGCCTCATGGGCGTGATCAACATGGCCCATGGCGAATTGATGATGATCGGCGCCTACGCCACCTATGTGGTGCAGGGCGTGTTCCGCACCTTCTTCCCCGGCCTGTTCGACTGGTACCTGCTGGCGGCGCTGCCGGTGGCCTTCCTGGCCTCGGCCCTCATGGGCGCCATCCTCGAGCGCGGCGTCATCCGCTTCCTCTACGGCCGGCCGCTGGAGACCTTGCTGGCCACCTGGGGCATCAGCCTGGCGCTGATGCAGGGCGTGCGCAGCGTCTTCGGCGCGCAGAACGTGGGCGTGGAGAACCCGAGCTGGATGTCCGGCGGGGTGGTGGTCATGGGCAGCCTGCAGCTGCCCTGGAACCGCA
>CAZCTU010000412.1:0-1686 GCA_964501495.1 uncultured Ramlibacter sp. | reverse complement strand
CGTGCCCGGATGCCGGGGCCGGCGCGCCACCGGCCAGGGCGGCGGCGCGGTCGGGCCCGAGCGCGCGGGCCAGGTGCCGGCGCAGGTCGGCCGCCGAAGGCACGTGGAGCACGGTGCCCACGGGGAGGCGCTGGATGCTGCCGTTGGGGTAGGCGCGCGGATTGGCCTCGACAAAGGCCGCCTGCAGCAGGCTGTCCTTGAAGGGCGTGTTGCCCATGGTGCGCCGGATGATGCGGTCCAGCGTCTCCCCTTCGCGGACGGTGGTGGTGGTGCGGGCTTCGATCCCGGCCGCGGCGGAGGCCGCGGATCCGGCGGCCGGCAGGCCCAGGAGCTGCTCCAGCGCGGCGCGGGCGGCGGGCGATGGGGCCTCGGCCGGACCCGAAGTGGACGACGACGTGCCACGGACAGCCTGCTTCGGGGCCGATGCCGCAGGGGCGGCCGCCTCGGCAGCCCACAACGGGCCGGCTGGGGCCATCACGACCAGCCATGCGGCCCACCACAGGCAGGTCTTGCGGGAAGAAGTCAAAGGCATGGGATTCTCCAGACAGAGTGCCGGCCTCACAGCGGCAGGACGACCCAGTCGCCGTTGTTCACGAGGGCATTCACACCGTTCGCACCGTTCGCACCGTTCGCCGGACGAGGACCGGCCAGCCAGCGCAGCGCGCCGCCGCCGGACTCGACTTCCAGCAGGGCCATCGAGCGCACCGCGCCGGGCTCGAGCAGACGGCCGGCCAGGTGCTGGCGCTGCACCAGCAGCAGCCGGTCGCCGACCTGCAGGCCGTGGGCGCCGCCTTCACGCAGGCGCAGCTGGCCTCCGTCACCGCGTACCGCGAACCACAGGGGGTCGCAGGCGGTGGCCTGGTCCAGCGCGCCCACCCATTCAGCCATGCGCTGGGCCCACGTCACCGACGAGGCCTGCAGCGGCGGCAGGGGCAGCACGAGCTTGCGCGCGGTGCCCGCATGGCCTTGCGGCATCAGGTGCAGCTCGGCCTCGATCTGGCCGCTGCCACGCGTCAGCAGGACGATGCGGGCCAGCCAGTCGGCGGTGTCGGCCTCGCGGCCCAGGAGGGCGCGCTCGTAGCTCGTGGCGGGCTGGTAGGGGCGCGGCGTCACCACCCATCGGCGCGACTCGCGGCCGGCGGCGGTGAGCTGGGGCACCAGGGTCTGGGCGATACGGGCGGCCTCGGGCAGCAGCTGACCGCCGGGTCCGTCGGCCGCGACCACGTCCACTTGCAGGCCCTGGCGCCAGCGGCCATTGCGGGCCAGGCATTGGGCCGGGTCGCTGGCGGCGCGGCGGCCCACGCCGGTGGGCAGGGCCTCGGCGTCCACCATCACCTGGGGCGCGGGGGGCGGCGGGGCATTGGGGTCATCGAGGTAGGCCTGCACGCGCACACCGCGCACACGGGCGTCGGAGGTGAACTGGCTCTCCTCGTGCAGGCGGCCCTGGCTGTCGATCCAACCGAAGGACTGCACCCGCACCGGCGCGGCCACCGCGGTCTCGACCAGGGCGTTGCGGATGGCCTGGAGATCACGCTCATGGGCCGCGAGCTCGACGGCCGAGGGACCCGGGGGCGCCGCAGGAGCGGCCGCAGCGGCCGGCGCGGAGGCCGGCTTGGCGGCAGGTCGCGCCTTGGGCTTGGGCGCGGGCTTGCGCGGGGCGGGCTTGGCCACTTCGGCGGGCGCAGG
>CAZCTU010000411.1:0-1687 GCA_964501495.1 uncultured Ramlibacter sp. | reverse complement strand
GGGCCTTGACCACGAACTCGGAGAACTCGATCTCGTTGAGCGGCCCGTTGCGGTTGGCCAGCTGCACGCCGGCCTGGAAGGCGCTGTAGCGCTGGCCGGCCTGGGGCGGTTCCCAGAAGCCGGTGGACTCGTTGCGGCCCTCGACCGCGAAGGGCTTGCTGCCCACGCGACGGGTGGGCGGCAGCGCCGCCAGGGCGGCCTCGCCGGACACTGGCTGGCCGCCGAGCTCGATCGGGGCGATGACGTCGATCAGCGCGTCCAGCCCGGGCTTGCGCTCGGGCACGGGCAAGAGGTCCAGAGGTGCGTCGTCATCCAGCACCGGTGCGTCTGCCACGTCGGCGTCGGTCACCGGGTCGACCAGAGCAGGCTCGGTGCCCTCCTCGCCCCGCGGCTCGGCGCCTTCGCCCAGATGGGCCTGGCGGGGGGTATTGCGGCGGGTGGTCCAGGCGTTCCAGGCCACCACGGCGGCAAGCACGCCTCCCCCGAGGACGGCGAGTTGGACGGTCAGGTCGTTCATGCCGGCACGCTCAGACTTCAGCCATGGACACCGCCGACTCCATGTCGACGGCCACGATGCGGGACACGCCCTGCTCCTGCATGGTGACGCCGATGAGCTGCTCGGCCATCTCCATCGCGATCTTGTTGTGGCTGATGAACAGGAACTGGGTGCCCTTGCTCATCGCGCTCACCAGCTTGGCGTAGCGCTCGGTGTTGGCGTCGTCCAGCGGCGCGTCCACCTCGTCCAGCAGACAGAACGGCGCGGGGTTGAGCTGGAAGATGGCGAACACCAGGGCGATGGCGGTGAGCGCCTTCTCGCCGCCGGACAGCAGGTGGATGGTCTGGTTCTTCTTGCCCGGGGGCTGGGCCATCACCTGCACGCCGGCGTCCAGGATCTCCTCGCCCGTCATCACCAGCTTGGCATTGCCGCCGCCGAACAGCTCGGGGAACATGCGGCTGAAGTGCTCGTTGACGATCTTGAAGGTGCCGCCCAGGAGCTCGCGGGTCTCGCCGTCGATCTTGCGGATTGCGTCCTCCAGCGTGGCGATGGCGTCGTTCAGGTCGGCCGACTGGGCGTCGAGGAACTGCTTGCGCTCGCGCGCCGTGGCCAGTTCCTCCAGCGCCGCCAGGTTGACCGCGCCCAGCGCGGCGATCTCGCGGTGCAGGCGGTCGATCTCCCCCTGCAGGCCTGCCAGGCGGACGTTGCCCTGCTCGATGGACGCCTTCACGGCCTCCAGGTCGGCCTGGGCATCCTCCAGCAGCTGGGTGTACTGCTCCAGGCCCAGGCGGGCGGCCTGTTCCTTGAGCTGCAGGTCGGTGATGCGCTGGCGCAACGGGTCCAGCTCCCGCTCGAACTTGAGGCGGCGCTCGTCGCTGGCGCGCAGCTTGTTGGTCAGGTCGTCGTACTCGCTGCGCTTGGCGCCCAGGGCCTTCTCGCGCTCGAGCTTGAGGTTCAGCGCGTCCTGCAGGCCGCCCTGTGCGGCGGCATCGGTCAGCCGCGAGAGTTCATCGTGCGCGCGCTGCTCCTCGGCGGCGATGGACTGGGCCTGCTGCGTGGCGGTCTCGATGGCGCGCTGCAGCTCGGCGCGGCGGGCGTCCAGCGCGCGCTGGGAGAACTGCGCCTCCTGCGCCTGCCGCTCCAGGCTGCGTTGCTGCTCGCGGCACTCGGCCAGCTTGCGCTCGGCCTCGA
>CAZCTU010000410.1:0-1697 GCA_964501495.1 uncultured Ramlibacter sp. | reverse complement strand
ACATCCAGGTGCTGCTGCTCACGCTGTTCTTCCGCCACTTCCCCAAGCTGATCGAGGCCGGCAACGTCTTCGTTGCCCGTCCGCCGCTGTTCCGCGTCGACGCGCCGGCCCGGGGCAAGAAACCGGCCTCCAAGGCCTATGCGCTGGACGAGGGCGAGCTCACCGCCATCCTGGACAAGCTGCGCAAGGAAGGCGTGCGCGAGGGCGCCTGGACCATCAGCCGCTTCAAGGGCCTGGGCGAGATGAGCGCCGAGCAGCTGTGGGAGACCACGCTCAATCCCGACACCCGGCGCCTCCTGCCGGTGCGCCTGGGGGCTTTCGACTTTGCCGGCACCGAGCAGCTGATCACGAAGCTCATGGGTAAGGGCGAGGCCGCCGCGCGCCGCGAGCTGATGGAGCTGCACGGCGACGAGGTGGAGATCGACATCTGACCACGATGCGCAAGCCGCTCATCGTCCTGGCGTTGGCCCTCGCGGGCTGGCTGCCTGCGGCCCATGCCGACGTCTGGGCCTATGTGGACGCGCGCGGCATCACCCATTTCGCCGCCGAGCAGCTGGACGAGCGCTACGAGCTGTTCTTCCGCGGCGCCGCGCCGGCCAACCCGGGTGCCGAAGCGGCCGAGGCCGCAGAGGCCGCAGGGAGGGCCACGCCCGCCGAAGGGGGGCCGGCCTCTGCCGCCGCCAGCTACGGCAGCTCGCCTTACGCGATGCGCTTGGCCAGCTACATCGAGGGCACCGCCGGCTACCAGCTCGCCCGCCCGTTGCTGCAGGAGGCGGCGCGCACCCACCGCATCGACGAGGAACTGCTCAAGGCGCTGATCGCCACCGAGTCGGGCTTCGATCCGCAGGCGGTCTCGCCCAAGGGCGCGATCGGCCTGATGCAGGTCATGCCGGCCACCGCCGAACGCTTCGGCGTGAGCGGCGACCCGCGCCAGCCGATCGAGCGCAAGCTCGCCGAGCCCGCCACCAACATCCGCACCGGCACCCGCTACCTGCGCTTCCTGCTCAATCTGTTTCCCAACCAGCTCGAGCTGGCCCTGGCCGCCTACAACGCTGGCGAGGGCGCGGTGCAGCGCGCGGGCAACCGGATTCCCAACTTCAAGGAAACGCAGAACTACGTGCGCACGGTGATGCAGCTGTATGCGCTGCTCAAGCCGCCCGCGCTTGCGGCGTCCTCCGCGCCTTCCACGGCCGCCGTGCTGGCAGCACCGGCCACCCCGATCCGAGCCGTCATGCCCGGCACCGTGCCCGGTCGCAGCAGCATGCCCTCGTCGCTGGCCAATCCGCTGGCGAGTTCGATGGCCGGCACGCTGGCCGCCCGGCCCGCGAGCCCGACGCCCTCCACGGCCGCAACAGCCGAAGCAGCCGCCACGAGCCCTGTGATCGCCGCGCCCGTCCCCGTTTCCCAGAATTGACCCGAAGAACCGAGCCCCCATGGAGCAAGACCTGATTTCCCTCGCCGCCGACGGCGGTGACGACTCCCAGCTGGACCTGGCCACCTACGCCCAGCGCGCCTACCTGGAGTACGCGCTCAGCGTCGTCAAGGGCCGCGCCCTGCCCGACGTGGCCGATGGCCAAAAGCCGGTGCAGCGCCGCATCCTCTACTCGATGTCCCGCATGGGCTTGGGCTTCTCCGGCAATGCCGGCGCCAAGCCGGTCAAGAGCGCCCGCGTGGTGGGCGACGTGCTGGGCCGCTTC
>CAZCTU010000409.1:0-1721 GCA_964501495.1 uncultured Ramlibacter sp. | reverse complement strand
GAGATGGACAGCGCGCCCGCCACCAGCCGCAGGTCGCCGCGCATCAGCGTGATGCCGGCCGCATGCATGGCCACGTCGGTGCCGGTGGCCATGGCCAGGCCCACATCGGCCGCAGCCAGGGCGGGCGCGTCGTTGACGCCGTCGCCCACCATCGCCACCACGCGCCGGGCCCCGCCCGGGCCTTCGTGCAGCGCCGCCACCTGGGCCGCCTTGTCGCCAGGCAGCACCTCGGCCCGCACCTCGTCCTCGCGCAGGCCGAGCTTCTCGCCCATGGCCAGGGCCGCGGCGCGGTTGTCGCCGGAGATCATCACCAGCCGCAGGCCGCGCGCGCGCAACTGCGCCAGGGTCTCGCGGGCCTCGGGCTTGGCCTCGTCCGCGAACACCATCAGCGCCCGCGCCACCAGGCCGCGGGCCTGGCGCTCAACCAGCACCGACAGCGTCGCGCCCTGGGCGGCCCAGCGGCCAATGGCACCCGCCAGCGGGGAAAGGTCGACCTTCATTTCCTCCATCCAGCGCAGGCTTCCGATCAGGAAGCTGCGCGCGCCCACCTCGCCCTCGGTGCCGCGGCCGGCCACCGCGCGCACGGCGGAAGGCGGGGGCACGGCCACGCCGCGCTCGCGGGCCGCGGCCACCACCGCGCGCGCCAGGGGGTGCTCGCTGCCGCCTTGCAGGCTGGCCGCCATGGCGAGGGCATCCGCCTCGCGCGCTGCGGCATCGGCGCCACTCAACGCCGGAGACGTTTCAACGGGCACGGGAGCGGGAGCCTGGCCGGGAGCGTCAGTCCCCTCCATCGGCACCTCGAAAGCCACCAGCCGCGGCCGGCCCACGGTCAGCGTGCCGGTCTTGTCGAAGGCCACGGTGTCCACCCGGTGCGCGAGCTCCAGCGCCTGGGCGTCCTTGATCAGGATGCCGTGGCGCGCGGCCACCCCGGTGCCCGCCATGATGGCCGCCGGCGTCGCCAGGCCCAGCGCGCAGGGGCAGGCGATCACCAGCACCGCCACCGAGCGAATGAGGGCGGTCTCGACGCCCGCACCGGCCAGCAGCCAGCCCACGAGCGTGACCGCGGCGATGCCCATGACCACCGGCACGAAGACCGCGCTCACCTGATCGACCAGGCGCTGGATCGGCGCCTTGGCCGCCTGGGCGTCCTCCACCAGCCGGATGATGCGGGCCAGCACCGACTCGCTGCCCACCGCAGTGGCGCGCAGCACCAGGCGGCCCTCGCCATTGATGCTGCCGCCGGTGACCCGTGCGCCCGCCGCCTTGGCCACCGGCAGCGGCTCGCCGGTGAGCATCGATTCGTCGACATGGCTGGCGCCCTCCTCCACCTCGCCATCGGCGGGCATGCGCTCGCCGGGCCGCACCACCAGGCGGTCACCGACCAGCACCTCGGCCAGGGGCAGATCCTCTTCGACGCCACCCGCCGGGCCGGGCCTCAGGACATGGGCGAACTCCGGCCGCAGCGCCTGCAGCGCGCGGATGGCGGCGGTGGTCTGGCGCTTGGCGCGCGCCTCCAGCCACTTGCCCAGGAGCACCAGGGCCACGACCACCGCCGAGGCCTCGAAATACAGGTGCGAGGAGCCCTTGGCCAGCCACATCCACATCGACAGGCCCCAGCCCGCCGAGGTGCCCACCGCCACCAGCAGGTCCATGTTGCCGGTGCCGGCCTTGAGCGCATGCCAGCCGGCCTGGTAGAAGCGCGCGCCGAGGATGAACTGCAC
>CAZCTU010000408.1:0-1735 GCA_964501495.1 uncultured Ramlibacter sp. | reverse complement strand
GGCATCAACAAGCAGGGTGGCGGCCTCACCGCACCGGCCCTCACCGCCAAGGACATGGAGGACATCCGCACCGCCATGAGCTTCCAGGCCGACTACGTGGCGGTGAGCTTTCCCAAGAACGCCACCGACATGGAGATGGCCCGCCAGCTGTGCAACGTGGCGGCCGCCGAGTACCGGCACAAGCCCGGGCTGATCGCCAAGATCGAGCGGGCCGAGGCCATCCCGCACCTGGAGTCCATCCTGGTGGCCAGCGACGGCATCATGGTCGCCCGCGGCGACCTGGCGGTGGAAGTGGGCAACGCCGCGGTGCCGGCGCTGCAGAAACGCATGATCCGGCTGGCCCGCCAGCACCACAAGGTGGTGATCACCGCGACCCAGATGATGGAGTCCATGATCACCAACCCGGTGCCCACCCGCGCCGAGGTGAGCGACGTGGCCAACGCCGTGCTCGACGGCACCGACGCCGTGATGCTCAGCGCCGAGACCGCCGCCGGCAAGTACCCGCTGGAGACGGTGATCGAGATGGCCAACATCTGCGCTGAGGCCGAGCGGGCCGAGGACGTGCGGCTGGACGCCGACTTCACCGGCATGACCTTCTCGCGCATCGACCAGTCCATCGCCATGGGCGCGCTGTTCACCGCGCACCACCTGGGCTGCAAGGCCATCGTGGCGCTCACCGACACCGGCTCGACCGCGCTGTGGATGTCGCGCCACCGCATCCACATCCCGATCTACGCGCTCACCCCCAAGCTGCCGACGCAGCGCAAGATGGCGCTCTATCGCAACGTGCGCCCGCTGCTGGTGGACAACAGCACCCAGCGCGAGGACGCCCTGGCGGCCGCCGAGGAGCACCTCAAGAAGCGCGGCATCGTGGTGAGCGGCGACATCTACGCCATCACCTGCGGCGACGCGATGGGGGTGCCGGGCGGCACCAACATGCTCAAGATCTGCCGGGCGGCCTGAGCGCGGCGCGGAGCACCCGTCCTGTAGGTCTTTGCCTGCACGGGGCCGCGGCCTCTCCGCGCCCGGCCCGGAATGTCCACGGGGGAACTTCCGGCCGCCGGTCGGCCGGCTAGAATTTGGCGAGTTACCAAGCGGTTACATGCCCGCCCCAGGCGGCGCCCGTGACCGCCTGCCCCCCGATTCCAACTTCCCTTCGGACACCACCATGCCTCTCGTTTCCATGCGCGAACTGCTGGACCACGCCGCCGAAAACGGCTACGGCATTCCGGCCTTCAACGTCAACAACCTCGAGCAGGTCCAGGCCGTGATGGAAGCGGCCAAGGAAACCGGCGCGCCGGTGATCCTGCAGGCCAGCGCAGGCGCCCGCAAGTACGCCGGCGAGGCTTTCATCAAGCACCTGATCTCGGCCGCCATCGAGGCCTACCCGAGCATCCCGCTGGTGATGCACCAGGACCACGGCCAGAACCCCGACGTGTGCAAGGGCGCCATCGACCTGGGCTTTTCCTCGGTGATGATGGACGGCTCGCTCGAGGCCGACGGCAAGACCATCGCCAGCTACGACTACAACGTGGCCGTCACCCGCCAGGTGGTGGACATGGCCCACAAGATCGGCGTCACCGTCGAGGGCGAGCTCGGCTGCCTGGGCAGCCTGGAGACCATGAAGGGCGACAAGGAAGACGGCCACGGCACCGACGCCACCATGACCCGCGAGCAGCTGCTCACCGACCCCGAGCAGGCCGCCGACTTTGTGAAGAAGACCCAGCTCGATGCG
>CAZCTU010000407.1:0-1735 GCA_964501495.1 uncultured Ramlibacter sp. | reverse complement strand
GTCGATCATCAGGAGCGGGTAGGGGATGCGGCCGCGGCCGAAGGCCTTCTCGGCGCATTTCAGGAGGACCAGGGAGTCCTTGCCGCCCGAGAACAGCAGCGTGGGCCGCTCGAAGGTGGCGGCGACCTCGCGCAGGATGAAGATGGTCTCTTCCTCGAGGGCGTCCAGGTGCTGGTTGGAGAGTTGCACCAGGTGGTGCGTGTCGGCGCGCATGTTCATGCGGGGCTCCCTTCGTGGCTCTTGTCGGCAGGCGAGGTGTCGCCCGCCTGCGGCTTCACATGCAGCCCGCACTCCTTGGCTGCCTCGTCCTCCCACCACCAGCGCCCCGCGCGGAAGTCCTCCCCCAGGCTGATCGCCCGGGTGCAGGGCGCGCAGCCGATGCTGGGATAGAACTGGTCGTGCAGGGCGTTGTAGTCCACGCCCCGGGTGGCGATGTAGTGCCAGACGTCGCCCCAGGTCCAGTCGGACAGGGGGTTGAACTTGACGCGGGCTTCGCTGGTGTCGATGGACGGCACCTCGGCGCGGGCGGCTGACTGCTCGCGGCGCAGACCGGTGATCCAGGCCTTCTTGCCCTCGAGGGCGCGGGCCAGCGGCTCCATCTTGCGGATGCCGCAGCAGGCTTTGCGCAGCTCGATGCTGCGGTACATCGCGTCCTGGCCCTCACGGGCGACGAACTGGACGACCTGCGCCTGCACCGGCTGGTAGACGGTCACCGGCGCGCGCGAGGCGGCGCGGGTACGCTCCAGCAGGGCCAGGGTTTCGGCGTGCAGGGCGCCGGTCTCCAGCACGAAGACCGGAATGTCCAGTTGCAGGTCGTTGATGATGTGCGTGATGACCACGTCTTCGGCGCCGAGGCTGGAGGCCTGGGTCACCGGCTGGTAGTCGGCGGCCGCCTGGCGCAGCAGGGCCTGGGTGGCGGCGAGCTTGGCATCGAAGTCGGCGCTGGGCCTGGCGTGCAGGGTCGTGGCCCGCGGCGCCGGGGTGGCGCCGGCAGCCAGCGAGGACACGGCGCCAGAGGCGTCCACGGCGTCCGTCATGCGGCGGAGCCTTCCGCGAACAGGGGGGCGCGGGTCACCGCGTCGCCCTGGTAGTAGCGGCCGAAGCGCTCGAACTGACGGGCCGCATGGGCCAGGTCCTGGTCGGCGCGCGGCACGGCGCTGGTAAAGCCGGTGCGCTGCAGCTGCACCAGCTGGTCGATCAGCACGTCGCCGGTGGCGCGGATCTCGCCGGTGAAGCCGCGGCGGCGGCGCAGCAGGAAGGCCTGGCTGAAGGCGCGGCCGTCGGCGAAATTGGGGAAGTGCAGGTCGATGCGGGTGACGCCGTCCAGCGAGGCCTCTGCCACTTCGGCGTCATTGGCCAGGGCCAGGACGCCGGGGGCTTCGGCCACGTGCTCGGCCACGGGAATCAGCTTGAGGTTGAAGTCCATCACGCCACCTCCTTCGCGGCATCTTCAGTGGGGGCGAAGCGGGCGCCGTTGGCGGCGGCCTTGAACGGGTCCAGGCCCACGCGGCGCAGGGTGTCGATGAAGGTCTCGAAGCGGCCGTCCTGGCCGTCTTTCGCGACGCTCAGGCGCTCGCGGCGGTAGGTCTCGAGCACGGCCTCGATCACCTCCGGCACTTCGGCGGCGGAGAAGGACGGGCCCACCACCTTGCCGGGGGTGGCCTCGCCCGATAGGCGGGTGCCGTCGGAGCCGCCCAGGGTGACCTGGTACCACTCCTTGCCGTCCTTGTCGACG
>CAZCTU010000406.1:0-1741 GCA_964501495.1 uncultured Ramlibacter sp. | reverse complement strand
GCGCGCATGAAGCCCACCGCCCTCATCGTCAACACCAGCCGCGCCGAACTGATCGAGCCCGGCGCGCTGGTCGAGGCACTGAAGGCCGGCCGGCCCGGCTTCGCCGCGATCGACACCTTCGAGGAGGAGCCGATCCTCGGCGCCACGCACCCGCTGCTGGCCCTGCCGAATGCCCTGTGCACCCCGCACCTGGGCTTCGTCGAGAAGGACAACTACGAGAACTACTACGGCACGGCCTTCCGCAACATCGTGGCCTTCGCCGAGGGCAAGCCGCAGGGGCTGGTGAACGCCGAGGCCCTCGAGAAGCGTCGCTGACCGGGCGGGGTGCCGCCGGCACCCCGTGACCGCGGCTTCGGCGGCGAATACCTCAGATCCGCCCCTACAGCGCCGGCGATTGCCCGAGAACCGGCTGCTTCAGCGTCGCGTGTAGATCTGGTCGAAGCTCGCGCCGTCCGCGAAGTGGTCGGCGCTGGCCTTGGCCCAACCGCCGAAGGCCTGGTCCACCGTCACCAGGGGCAACTTCGGAAACTGCTTGCCGTATTTGGCCTGGGCCTTGGGCGAGACCGGCCGGTAGTAATGCCGGCCGATGATGTCCTGGCCTTCCTCGGTATAGAGGTACTCGAGGTAGGCCTGGGCCACGGCGCGGGTGCCCTTCTTGTCCACGTTCTTGTCGACCACCGTCACCGCTGGCTCGGCCAGGATGCTCAGCGAGGGGTAGACGATGTCCACCTTGCCGCCGAATTCCTTCTCCAGCAGCCAGGCCTCGTTCTCCCAGGCAATGAGCACATCGCCCATGCCGCGCTGCGCGAAGGTGATGGTCGAGCCCCGGGCGCCGGTGTCGAGCACCGGCACGTTCGCGAACAGCTTGCCGACGAACTCCCTGGCCTTGGCCTCGCTGCCCCCGTTCTTGCGGCGGGCAAATTCCCAGGCCGCGAGGTAGTTCCAGCGGGCGCCGCCCGAGGTCTTGGGGTTGGGCGTGATGACCTTGATGCCCGGTTTGACCAGGTCATCCCAGTCCCTGATGCCCTTGGGGTTGCCTTCGCGCACCACCAGCACCAGGGTCGACTGGTAGGGCGAGGCGTTGTGCGGCAGGCGCTTCTGCCAGTCCTTCGGAATCAGCTTGCCGTGTTCATGAAGGGCGTCGGTGTCGAAGGCCAGCGCCAGGGTGGCGACATCGGCATCCAGCCCGTCGAGGATGGAGCGGGCCTGCTTGCCCGAGCCGCCGTGCGACTGTTTGATCGTCACCTCCTGGCCGGTCTTTCCCTTCCAGTACCTGGCGAAGGCGGCGTTGAACTCGACGTAGAACTCGCGCGTCGGGTCGTAGGAGACGTTGAGCAAAGTGACCGGGGCCGGTGCGCCTGCCGGCGCAGGCTGGGCCTTCAACCCCAGGGAAGCGCCGCCCATGACCAGCGCCGCCGCGGCGGCCAGGGGAATCTTGATAAAGTCTCTGCGTTGCTGCATGGCCTGCGGCCCTCCCGTTTTCGTGTGGCGAAGCGGGCGGATTCTGCGCAGGCCCAGCCCCGACGGGAACGACAGAGTTCTCAGTTGCATATCCAGATAAGCAAATCCCACCGAACCCCTTCAGGAGTCCCCGTGCCCCGTACCGTTCAATGCATCAAGCTCGGCCAGGAAGCCGAAGGCCTCGACTTCCCGCCCTACCCCGGCGAACTGGGCAAGCGCATCTTCGAGAGCGTGAGCAAGCAGGCCTGGGCCGACTGGCTCAAGCACCAGACCATGCTGG
>CAZCTU010000405.1:0-1748 GCA_964501495.1 uncultured Ramlibacter sp. | reverse complement strand
AAGACCCGCTCCAGGTGCTTCTTCACCGTCGCCGGGCTGGCGCCCACGATGTCGGCGATGTCGCGGTTGATCTTGCCCTTGGCCACCCAATAAAGCACCTCGGCCTCGCGCGCGGTGAGGCCAAAGGACTCGCCGATGACGGCGATGACCGCGGCATCCGACTCCTCGCGCATCACGATCAGCCACTCGCCGCCATCGTCCTCGTCGTCGCCGGTCTGGCGGTGCAGGCGGAAGGTGAGGCGGCGGGCGCCGTCGGCCAGCGACAGGCGCGGCGGCTCCACGTGGCGCACCGCATCGGCCAGGTGGCGGCGCAGCCAGGCCACCACCGACTCGGGCGCATGCAGTGGCCGGCGCGCCAGTTCGTCCGGGTACCAGGCGGCGAGCAGGTCACGCGCCAGCGGCGTCTGCCACAGCATCCGTCCGTCGCTGGGGCGCAGGGTGATGCAGGCGTGGCCGAAGGCGTCGAGCGCATTGCCCACCTGACGGGCCAGGCGTTGGGCGCTTTGCAGGGCGGCCTCGCCGGCGGACTGCCCCACGGGCGGGCCTGCGGACGGACCGGGCGGGTCCATCACCCGGCCTGCGCCCCAGGGTTCGGCCAGCGGCTGCAGCACGGCGCTCATCGGAGGCCCTCGCAAGGCGAGGCACCAGCCGGGTGCGCATCAAATTGATCAGCCCCAAGCCGGGGCATGCCGAGCAGAAATGCACCAGCAACGAGCGAGCCCGCCGGGCCCGGTGAGGGCTGGCGACGGGACGGGATGCGGGCGCGGAAGTTCTTCACGGAGGGCCATTTGCAAAAACCACGCCACAGCCGACCTGATGGACGGGAGCCAATGCCGGGCATGCCGATTGCAAGCGGCCTTTCCAAAGACACGAGAACCCCATGGACCTCACGCCCCGCGAAAAAGACAAGCTGCTGCTGTTCACCGCCGCCCTGCTGGCCGAGCGGCGACGCGCCCGCGGCCTCAAGCTCAATTACCCGGAGGCGGTGGCCCTGATCTCGGCCGCCGTGATGGAAGGCGCCCGCGACGGCAAGTCGGTGGCCGCCCTCATGAGCGAAGGCCGCACCCTCCTCACCCGCGAGGACGTGATGGAGGGCGTGCCTGAAATGATCCACGACATCCAGGTCGAGGCCACCTTTCCCGACGGCACCAAGCTGGTCACGGTGCACCAGCCGATTTCCTGAGAAAGCATTCCCCATGAAACACCTCCCCGCCTCCTTCGCCGCCCTCCTCGCGCCCCTGGCCTTCGCCCACGAGGGCCATGGCCTCGACGGCGCGCACGGCCACGCCACCGACGCGGTGGGCCTGGTCGTCGCGATCGTGGCCGTGGCCGCCGCCATCTGGTTCGGTCGGGGCAAGTGATGACGCCGGGCGAGCTGATCATCGAAGAGGGTGAGCACGCCCTCAACCCGGGCCGGCGCAGCATCACCCTGGTGGTGCGCAACACCGCGGACCGCCCGATCCAGGTCGGCTCGCACTACCACTTCGCCGAGACCAACGGCGCGCTGGACTTCGACCGCGACGCCGCGCGCGGCATGCGCCTCCACATCCCCTCGGGCATGGCGGTGCGCTTCGAGCCGGGCCAGCAGCGCACGGTGGAACTGGTGGACTACGCCGGGGACCGGGCGGTCTACGGCTTCCGTGGCCTCGTGCAGGGGAAGCTTTAAAAATGAGCAAGATTGGACGACGCGCCTACGCGGAAATCTTCGGCCCCACCGTGGGCGACCGGCTGCGCCTGGCCGACACCGA
>CAZCTU010000404.1:0-1751 GCA_964501495.1 uncultured Ramlibacter sp. | reverse complement strand
TGCCCATGACCTTCCTCTCGGGCGTGTTCTATTCCATCCACTCCCTTCCGGCCTTCTGGCAGCAGGTGAGCCACCTCAACCCCTTCTTCTACATGATCGACGGCTTCCGCTACGGCTTCTTCGGCCAGAGCGACGTCTCGCCGTGGATCAGCCTGTCCATCGTCGGCTCGGCCTTCGTGGCGGTGTCGGCCGTGGCCCTGCGCCTGCTGCGCATCGGCTACAAGATCCGGGGCTGAGGGCGTACCCTTTTCCCTTTTTTCGACCCATTCGTCATGACCGCCGAAGAACTGCAAGCCATCATCGCCGCCGGCCTGCCCTGCCAGCACCTCACGGTGCAGGGCGACGGCCGCCACTGGTCGGCCCTCATCGTGTCGGCCGAGTTCGAGGGCAAGCGCCTGATCGCCCGCCACCAGCGGGTCTACGCCACCCTGGGTGAGAGAATCCAGAAGGACGAGGTTCACGCCCTGTCCATGAAGACGCTGACCCCCACCGAATGGGCCAATCAAGGGTCCGCGCAGGCCTGAACACACATGGACAAACTTCTCATTCGCGGCGGCCGTCCGCTCCAGGGCGAGGTGCAGATCGCCGGCGCCAAGAACGCGGCCCTGCCCGAGCTGTGCGCCGCCCTGCTCACCGACCAGCCGGTGGTGCTGAAGAACGTCCCGCGCCTGCAGGACGTGAGCACCATGGTCAAACTGGTGCAGAACATGGGCGTGGCCGTCACCCGCGAGGGCGAGCAGGTCACCCTCGACGCCGGCAAACTGAACAACCCTGAGGCTCCCTACGAGCTGGTCAAGACCATGCGCGCCTCGGTGCTGGCGCTGGGGCCGCTGCTGGCGCGCTTCGGCAAGGCCCGCGTCTCGCTGCCCGGCGGCTGCGCCATCGGCTCCCGCCCGGTGGACCAGCACATCAAGGGCCTGCAGCAGATGGGCGCGATCATCGACGTCGAGCACGGCTACATGATCGCCCGCCTGCCCGAGGGCCGCACCCGCCTCAAGGGCGCCGTGATCCGCACCGACATGGTCACGGTGACCGGCACCGAGAACTTCATGATGGCCGCGGCGCTCGCCGAGGGCGAGACCGTCCTCGAGAACGCTGCCATGGAGCCCGAGATCGGCGACCTGGCCGAGATGCTGATCGCCATGGGCGCGCGCATCGAGGGCCACGGCACCAGCCGCATCCGCATCCAGGGCGTGCCGCGCCTGTCGGGCTGCACCCACCAGGTGGTGGCCGACCGCATCGAGGCCGGCACCTTCCTGTGCGCGGTGGCCGCCACCGGCGGCGAGGCCTTTCTCAAGGACGGCCGCGCCGACCACCTCGAGGCCGTCATCGACAAGCTGCACGCCGCCGGCGTGGAGGTGGAGGCGCTGCCCGGCGGCATCCGCGTGGCCGGCAAGGGCCGCCCGGTGGCCCAGAGCTTCCGCACCACCGAGTACCCGGGCTTTCCCACCGACATGCAGGCGCAGTTCATGGCGGCCATCGTCACCGAGACCATCTTCGAGAACCGCTTCATGCACGTCAATGAAATGGTGCGCCTGGGCGCGCACATCCAGGTCGACGGCAAGACCGCCCTGGTCGAGGGCGTGGCGAA
The DNA here is from genome assembly GCA_964501495.1 of uncultured Ramlibacter sp. Classification (GTDB taxonomy): domain Bacteria; phylum Pseudomonadota; class Gammaproteobacteria; order Burkholderiales; family Burkholderiaceae_C; genus Ramlibacter. The sequence continues at coordinate 160 of CAZCTU010000404.1, read as the reverse complement.
GCTCTCGGGCGCCACCGTCATGGCCACCGACCTGCGGGCCTCGGCCAGCCTGGTCATCGCCGGCCTGGTGGCCGAGGGCGAGACCCTGGTCGACCGCATCTACCACCTGGACCGGGGCTACGACCGCATGGAAGCCAAGCTGCGCGCCGTGGGCGCCGAC
>CAZCTU010000403.1:0-1751 GCA_964501495.1 uncultured Ramlibacter sp. | reverse complement strand
CTCGGGTGCGCTGCGGCCGATGCCCGCGGTGCGGGCGATGATGGACATGCCGTTGGGGTACTCCAGCTGGTCCATCGCCTCCTTGAGCTCGGCGCGGTCCTCGCCCTCGATGCGTCGGCTCACGCCGCCGCCGCGCGGGTTGTTCGGCATCAGCACCACGTAGCGGCCGGCCAGGGAGATGAAGGTGGTGAGGGCCGCGCCCTTGTTGCCACGTTCTTCCTTCTCGACCTGGACCAGGAGCTCCTGGCCTTCCTTGATCACGTCATTGATCTTGGCCTGGGAGACGGAAACCCCCTGCTGGAAGTACTGGCGGGAGATTTCCTTGAACGGCAGGAAGCCGTGGCGGTCTTCGCCGTAGTCCACGAAGCAGGCCTCGAGCGAGGGCTCCACGCGGGTCACGACCGCCTTGTAGATGTTCCCCTTGCGCTGTTCGCGCCCTTCGATTTCGATCTCGTAGTCGAGGAGCTTTTGCCCATCGACGATGGCCAGCCGGCGTTCTTCAGCCTGCGTGGCGTTGATCAACATGCGCTTCATCGCGTCACCTTTTCACTTTCGATACCATGCGGCCCCCTTTGCGAGGGGGCCCACGATGCCGGGCGAGGCTTCGAAGCGGGAAGGAATTGCCGGAGTGGATGCGCGCGCAGAAAGCTTATTTCGGCGGGCGGGTCCAAGGCGCGTGGATGGGTGCGAGAGTCAGTCGGCGGCCGTGATGCAGGCGCCCCTGGGTGGCGGCGACATGGATGGTCGCCGGGAAGGCCGCGCGGGTGGCGCGGGTTGCAGGCGCGGGCGTGCTGGCGGAGGGCTGCCACAGCAGCCGCGCCAGGAGTTCCCACAAGACCAGCAACATCACAGGTGTTCTCGCTTCAATCCGCCCGGCAGCGCAGGTCTGCCAGGCTCATATTCCGTTTCAGTGCTTCAAAGTCCGGCCACTTCCGCTCCAACAGGGCGGCGGCATCGGCCTACCAGCGCGCTTTGGTGACCTGTTTGGCCGTGTGCCGACGAGGGTGTCGACTAAACTCCAAAAAAATCAACCACTTACAGCAAGGCGCTAGTGAATCGCATTATAGGGGCCGCTGCGGCGGTTTCCGCAGGTCCCGCCCAGAACGTTCGTATGCTGTCCGTGGACGAGGAATCGGCCGGGCAGCGTCTGGACAACTTCCTGCTGCGCCATCTCAAGGGGGTGCCCAAGACCCACGTCTACCGGATCATCCGCTCGGGCGAGGTGCGGGTGAACAAGGGCCGGGCCTCGGCCGACACCCGGGTCGCCGCCGGCGACCAGGTGCGTGTTCCGCCCATCCGCCTGTCCGAGGCGGCAGTACTGAAAAAGGAGTCGCCGGCTCCCGCCCGGGAATTCCCCATCCTGTTCGAGGACGAGCATCTGATCGCCCTGGACAAGCCCGCCGGCGTGGCGGTGCACGGCGGCAGCGGGGTGAGCTTTGGCGTCATCGAGCAGCTGCGCCAGGCCCGGCCGGGCGCGAAATTCCTGGAGCTGGTCCACCGGCTGGACCGCGAGACCTCGGGCATCCTGCTGGTGGCCAAGCGCCGCTCGGCCCTGACCCGGCTGCAGGACCAGTTCCGCGACCGCGAGACCGGCAAGACCTACCTGGCCCTGGCCCTGGGCGCCTGGCCGGCGAGCCGCAAGGTGATCGACCTGCCCCTGCACAAGTACCTGCAGGCGGACGGCGAGCGCCGGGTCAAGGTGGTGGCCAAGGACGACCCGGACGGCATGCGCTCCATCACCCTGGTCAAGG
>CAZCTU010000402.1:0-1770 GCA_964501495.1 uncultured Ramlibacter sp. | reverse complement strand
GCAACTACCAGGAGTACGAGGCCGACAAGAAGCGCCGCCTGGGCGAAGAGGGCGCGGCCCCGAAGCGGGTGCGCTACAAGGCGCTCAAGTAAGCACGGCGTTCGCTCGCTCCAGGCAAAAGGGCTGCGGTGTTCCGCAGCCCTTTTTTCATGGCGTCCTGGGTGGGCCCTTGCATGACGACGCCAAATTGCTCTGGGTCGACCGGCCTTGCCCTGACAATGCCGGCATACCGTCCGACATGACCCGCCTCCACATTCCCGAATCCGACGTCGAGCTCACCGCGATCCGCGCGCAGGGGCCCGGGGGGCAGAACGTCAACAAGGTGGCTACTGCCATTCAGCTGCGCTTCGACGTGGCCGCCTCCGGCTTGCCCGAGGCGGTGAAGGCCCGCTGGCTGGCCGATGCCGACAGCCGGCTCACGCCTGAGGGTGTGCTGGTGATCAAGGCGCAGCGCTATCGGACGCAGGAGGCCAACCGGCAGGACGCCTGGGCGCGTCTGTACGAACTGCTCGCGCGCTACGAGCGGGCGCCCAAGGCGCGCAAGCCCACCCGGCCGACGCGGGCCTCGGTGAAGAAGCGGCTGGAATCGAAGGCGAAGCAGGGGCTGCTCAAGGCAAGCAGGCGCTCAAGGGAGCCGTGAGGGCGGGGCGCGAGATCCCAGACCCGGCACGGACGGCGACTCCATCCGGCGTTGCGCCGGGAATTCCACTGCGAACGGGTGGCGGCAGCCGTTACAGGTCGCAGGCTGCGGGAAACCGCTGCACGTGACCCTCGGCATTGACCGCGGTGATGCCCCGCGCCGCCAGCACCGCCCGCACCGTGGCCCGGGCCACCGCCTCGGCGGCCATGGTGGCCAGCACCATCATCCCCGGGTGCTTCTTGTGACGGCCGGTGGCCAGGGCGAAGAGGGTGTCGCCGTCGGCCACCGTGTGCACCGGGTTGATGGCGCGGGCCAGGCCGTCGTGGGATACCTGGGCCAGACGATTGGCCTGGGCTTTGGTCAGTTTGGCATCGGTAGCCACCACGCCGATGGTGGTGTTGGTGACCGTGAGGATGGGGTTGCTGGCGAGGATCGGAATGGGCGCCTCGCCCGCCAGTAGCGCGCGGCGGCTGTCCAGCAAGCGCGTGCCATCCGCCGTGCGCGCCCCGGCCAGCACCCGGCCGGTGTCGGGGTCGACCACGTCACCCAGGGCGTTGCAGGCAATGAGCGCGCCCACCGTCACACCGTCCACGGTGACCGAGGCGGTGCCGATGCCGCCCTTCATGGCGCGCTCGTGGCCGAAGATCTTGCCGATGGCCGCGCCGGTGCCGGCACCCACGTTGCCCTCGGCAGGATGTGTCGTGGAGGCGGCTTCGCAGGCCGCGTAGCCGGCGTCGGCCCCCGGGCGGATGCGCGCGTCGCCCACCAGCAGGTCGAACAGCACCGCGCCGGGCACGATGGGCACACGGGCGGCGCCCACGTCGACCCCCACGCCCTTGTCCTCCAGCCAGCGCATCACGCCGGCGGCCGCGTCGAGGCCGAAGGCACTGCCGCCCGAGAGCAGCACCGCATGCACCACGTCCACCGTGTTGACGGGGGAGAGCAGGTCGGTCTCGCGGGTGCCGGGCGCGGCGCCGCGGACATCCACCCCGCCGACCGCGCCCTCGGGCACGAGGACGACGGAGCAGCCGGTGGGGCGGCGTGTGTCGGTGAAATGGCCGACTGAGATGCCGGTCACGTCGGTGATGGCGCCGCAGGGCGCGTCCAGGGGATGGGGGCTGCGCATGGTC
>CAZCTU010000401.1:0-1772 GCA_964501495.1 uncultured Ramlibacter sp. | reverse complement strand
CGGCCCAGGTAGCTGCGGCTGGCGAAGGGCTGGTAGGCCTCGTCCATCACCACCAGGCCCGGAGCCGCGGCCACGATGGCGTCGATGGCGGCGGCGTCCCAGAGGTTGGCGGTGGGGTTGTTCGGGTAGGCCAGGTAGATGAGGGCGGGCTGGTGCTTCTCGATCGCGGCCAGCATGGCCGGCAGGTCCAGCTCGAAGTCGGGGGTGAGGTCCACGCCCACGAACTGCAGGCCCTGCAGCTGCGCGCTCATCGCGTACATCACGAAGCCGGGCAGGGGCGCGAGGATGGTGGCGCCGGGCCGGTCGCAGGCCATGGCCAGCAGGGAGATGAGCTCGTCCGAGCCGTTGCCCAGCATCAGGCTGCAGCCTTCGGGCAGGCCGGCGTGGCGGCCCAGGACGGCCTTGAGTTCGTCGATGCGGGGGCCGGGGTAGCGGTTGATCGCGACCTGGCCCAGGCGCTCGCCCAGCTTCGCCTGCAATTCAGGCGAGAGCCGGTAGGGGTTCTCCATCGCGTCGAGCTTGATGAAGCCGGCGGCGTCCTGCACCGCGTAGGCGTGCATGGACTGCACGTCCTGGCGGATCAGGCGGGCGAGGCGAGGCGGCAGGGGCTGGGTCATGCGGGGAGGGCGAGCCGTTCAATGCCCGCGATGAAAGGGTTGAGGACCTGGACGTCGCCGTATCGCTGCTCGTGAGACAGGTCTTCGCTCAGAAGAAAAGTGCAGCCGCAGGCCTGGGCCGCGGCCACCACCAGGCAGTCCCAGTAATGAAGCCCATAGCGCGACTCCAGGGCCCAGGCGGCCTCGAGGGTGTCGCCATCGATCTGCCAGGGCTTCCACTGCATGAAGCGGCGGACCGCGTGCCGCGCCTCGGGCGCCGGCATGGGCGGCGTGGCCTTGCGGGTCATGTTGACGTACATCTCATTGAGCACCTGGGTACTGAGGCGGCCGATGCGCCGCTCCCAGAGCACCTCCAGCCAGGAACGGGCGAGCGCCTGCTTGACTGGGTCGGCATGGTCCTCGCTGTAGATCAGGACGTTGGTGTCGACGAAGACAAGCGGGGCTGCGGTCACGGCCGGCGGCCCTCGCCGCGCTCATGGAGCGAATCACGCGAGGCGTAAGGCTGGCCATTGGACTGCCAGCGCCGCATCTCGTGCAGCCAGGACTGGTGCGCACGCGCATAGGCGTCGTTCTGACGGCGCATCTCCGAGAGGAGTTCGCCCACCAGCCGCGACACGCTGGTGTTTCGCTTGGCCGCCTCGATGCGGGCCCACTCCAGGGCCTCGTCTTCAACGGTGATGGTGACGTTCTTCATGGCCGCCAGTTTAATCCACGAATCTCGCGGAGCACGAACTTCGTGTAATTATTTGAGCCTCATTTCGGCTGCCCGGGCATGGGCCTGCAAGCCCTCGCCGTGCGCGAGCACGGAGGCGATCTTGCCCAGCACCTGGGCGCCCTGCTCGCTCACCTCGATCAGGCTGCTGCGTTTCTGGAAGTCGTACACGCCCAGCGGGCTGGAAAAGCGCGCGGTGCTGCTGGTGGGCAGCACGTGGTTGGGGCCGGCGCAGTAGTCGCCCAGCGACTCGCTGGTGAAGCCGCCCAGGAAGATGGCGCCCGCGTGTTTGAGCAGCGGCTCCCAGCGGTGCGGCTCGTTGGAGGCGATCTCGAGGTGCTCGGGCGCGATGCGGTTGCTGATGGCGCAGGCCTCTTCCATGCTGCGGGTGTGGATCAACGCGCCACGGCCCTCCAGCGAAGCGCGGATGATGTCGGCGCGCG
>CAZCTU010000400.1:0-1776 GCA_964501495.1 uncultured Ramlibacter sp. | reverse complement strand
ACGCCCCTGGGCGAGGAGATCGTGCGCCAGGCCCAGAGCGTGCTGGAGCAGGCCGCTTCCATCAAGGAGATTGCGAAGCGCGGCAAGGACCCGCTCTCGGGCCCGCTGCGCCTCGGGGTGATCTACACCATCGGTCCCTACCTGCTGCCCGACCTGGTGCGCCAGGCCATCGACCGCACCCCGCAGATGCCGCTGATGCTGCAGGAGAACTTCACCGCCCGCCTGCTCGAGATGCTGCGCACCGGCGAGATCGACTGCGCCATCATGGCCGAGCCCTTTCCCGACACCGGCCTCGCCCAGGCGCCGCTCTATGACGAGCCCTTCATGGTCGCCGTCCCGAGCAAGCACCCGCTGGCGGCGCGCGCGTCCATCACCGCCGAGGAACTGCGGGCCGAGACCATGCTGCTTCTGGGCACCGGCCACTGCTTCCGCGACCACGTGCTCGAGGTCTGCCCGGAGTTCGCACGCTTCTCCGCCAACGCCGAAGGCATCCGCAAGAGCTTCGAGGGCTCCTCGCTGGAGACCATCAAGCACATGGTGGCCGCGGGCATGGGCATCACCCTGGTGCCGCGCCTGTCGGTGCCGCCCGAGGCGCTGGAGTCCAAGCCCTGCAAGCGCAAGGACGATGCCGAGTACGTGAAGTACATCCCCTTCAGCGAGGGCGACGTGCCCTCGCGCCGGGTGGTGCTGGCCTGGCGGCGCAGCTTCACCCGCTACGAGGCGATCGCGGCGCTGCGCAATGCGGTTTATGCCTGCGAGCTGCCGGGCGTGACCCGGCTGTCCTGAAGCCGCCGGGCCCGGGCCGCCCCGCCTGGCCTGGCCCTCCCTCCTGGTCTTGCCTCGTCTTGCGTTGGCTCAAGCCCAATCGCCGCGATAGCGACGCTGTGCTTGCCCGCCCCACCCCTGTCCCCATACAGTGAACGGACCGTGCAAGAACAGGAGAAGATCGCATGACCCCAGCCGCCCCCGCCATCAACATCGGCATCAGCGAGGCCGACCGCAACGCCATCGCCCAGGGCCTCTCCCGCCTGCTCGCCGACACCTTCACCCTCTACCTCACCACCCACAACTTCCACTGGAACGTGAAGGGCCCGTACTTCACCTCGCTGCACACTATGTTCATGGAGCAGTACACCGAGTTGTGGAACGCTGTGGACCCGGTGGCCGAGCGCATTCGCGCGCTGGGCCATGCGGCGCCGGGCAGCTACGCCCAATTCCAGCACCTCACCTCGCTGGCCGACGCGCCCGACGCGCCGCCCGCCGCCATGGACATGGTGCGCATCCTGGTCAAGGGCCACGAAGGTGTGGCCCGCACCGCGCGCGAGTTGTTCCCCTTGGCCGACGCGGCCCATGACGAACCCACCGCCGACCTGTTGACGCAGCGCCTCACGGTGCACGAACAGACCGCCTGGATGCTGCGCTCCCTCCTGGAGGAGTGAGTCCGGCCAGGTGACGGCACGCCTGCCGGGCGGCCTTCAAGGCTTCCCGGGCCTGCCTGGCCGCAAGCCCTCGTCACCGCATGACGGCCCGCCGGCCTTACGATCAGGCGCCATGAGCGACATCGCCCTGCCCCCCGAGGCGCCGCCCTCGCGCCTGCGCCTTTACCTCGACCTCATTCGCTGGGACCGGCCCGCCGGCTGGCTGCTGCTGCTCTGGCCCTCGCTCGCGGGGCTGTGGGTGGCGGCGGACGGCTTTCCCGGCTGGCACCTGCTGGCGGTGTTCATCGGGGGCACCATCCTCATGCGCAGCGCCGGCTGCTGCGTCAACGACGTGGCC
>CAZCTU010000399.1:0-1778 GCA_964501495.1 uncultured Ramlibacter sp. | reverse complement strand
CCACCCGGGGCTGGGCCAGTTCGTCACCTGCGAGGACCTGCGCTGGGAGTTCAAGCCGCAATACTCGGTGCAGACCGTGGGCGTGGCCAACCGCCTGGGCCGCCCCGGCAGCCCGGTGTACGAGCGCTGGCACAAGGCGCTCCTGTCCTACCGCAATGGCGAGCCGCCCTCGCACGGGGCAATCTGGCTGACCTACTACCCCCACATCATGGTGGAGTGGTACCCCCATGTGCTCACGGTCTCCACCGTGCACCCGATCGGGCCGCAAAAGACGATCAACATGGTGGAGTTCTACTACCCCGAGGAAATCGCCGCCTTCGAGCGCGAGTTCGTCGAGGCCCAGAAGGCAGCCTACATGGAAACCTGCGTCGAGGACGACGAGATCGCCGAGCGCATGGATGCCGGCCGGCGCGCACTGCTCGATCGCGGCGACAACGAGATCGGCCCCTACCAGAGCCCGATGGAAGACGGCATGCAGCACTTCCACGAGTGGTACCGGCAGCAGATGGCTTGATGCAAGCCCTGTGGATGCTCCTCGGGGCGTTCTTCTTCGCCTCGATGGCGGTTTGCCTGAAGATCGCCTCGGCCTGGTTCAACACCTCTGAACTGCTGTTCTGGCGCGGCCTGGTCGGCGTCATCCTGCTGTGGGCGATCGCGCGCTCGCGCGGCATCTCCCTGGGCAGCCGCTACCCCGGCATGCACCTGTGGCGCAGCCTGGTGGGCGTGGTGTCGCTGTGGACCTGGTTCTTCGCCATCGCCTACCTGCCGGTAGCCACCGCCATGACGCTCAACTACATGAGCGGCATCTGGGTGGCGACCTTCGTGATCGGCGGCGGCCTGCTCGCCTGGGGCCCCGAGCAGGGCCGGGCCTTCCTGCGACAACAGGGCCCCTTGGCGCTGGCGGTACTCGCAGGTTTTGGCGGCGTCGTCCTGATCCTCCAGCCATCCATGGAGACCGACCAGCACCTGGCTGCGCTGATGGGCCTGATGTCGGGCCTTTCGGCAGCCCTGGCCTACCTACAGGTCGCGGCCATGACGCGCATAGGCGAACCCGAGACCCGCATCGTCTTCTACTTCGGCCTGGGGTCCATGCTGGCCGGCGCGCTGGGCATGTCCGTCCAGGGCGTGTCGCCCTGGGACTGGAGTCAGGCGGCATGGCTGCTGCCCATCGGCTTCCTGGCGGCGATGGGGCAACTCTGCATGACCTATGCCTACGGCAGCGGAGCCACCCTGCTGGTGACCTGCCTGCAGTACTCCGGCATTGTCTTCGCCACACTGTACGCACTGTTGCTCTTCGGGGATCACATTCCGCCGGCCGGCTGGGCCGGCATGGCACTCATCATCGCCAGCGGCATCACCGCCACCATCATGCGCAACCGGAGCATCCCGGACGCGCCCGCGGAAGAGATATAGGCGGCGCAGGGCGCTGCCCGCGCCCGCGCCTGCACCGGAGCCAAGGCGCCGGCCACCACCCGCTCAGCGCGGGGCGCTGGCGGGAGAGGTTCCAGGTAGGGCGCCGGTCGCGCCCCCGGAGGGGCTGCTGGCCATCGAGCTGGGCGAGGGAGTGGAGGGCATGCTGGCGGTTCCCGATGCGGCGCCGCTCTCGCTGCTGCTGGGCAGGGTGCTGGAGGTGCCAGACCCTGTGCCAGCGCCGGATGGGCCCGTCTGACCTTCGCCCGTGGCGGGGGAGGTACCAGTCTGGCGGTTGCAGGCCGTGAGGCCCAGGGCGGCGCCGGTGCCGAGCGCTGCCACCAGCAACCAGGTCATTGCGGGGCGGG
>CAZCTU010000398.1:0-1786 GCA_964501495.1 uncultured Ramlibacter sp. | reverse complement strand
ACCACGACCACGTTGCGACCTGTTGTCTTGTTCATCCGGAAAACTCGCTAGGAAAATGCTTGGCTCGCCCAGGCCGCCTCACGCGGCCGGGCGCATGGATTCATCGGGGGCGGACCGCCCAGCCCGCGCCCTGGCGCACCAGTTCGCGGTCGCAGTGGAATTCGTCCACTTCGCTCTCGTGGCCGGGCAGGACGCAGACCACGGTCTCGCCCTGGCGGCGCAGGCCGGCAATGGCTTCGCGCAGCGCCGGCTCCTGGCCCCAGGGCGCGCGGATGGCGGCCTTGAGGGCGGGCGCCTTGACGGCTGCGACCAGTTCGCGCAGGTCCAGGCTGAAGCCCACCGCCGGGCGGTTGCGGCCGAACACCGCGCCCACTTCGTCATACCGGCCGCCGCGCACCAGGGCGTCGCTGGCGCCGGGGACATAGAGGCCGAAGCGCACGCCGCTGTAGTAGGCGTAGCCGCGCAGGTCGGCCAGGTCGAAGCTCACCTTCACGCCCTCCTGGGCGACCTCGCCGGCCAGCCAGCGCAGCTGGGCCAGGGCCTGGCGCACCGCCTCGGTGGCAGGCAGGTGGCGGGCGGCCTCGTCCAGGACGGCGATGTCGCCATAGAGCTCGACCAGGGCCGCGAGGCCCTGTCGGGAGGCGGCGGGGAAGTCGCGGGTCAGGGCGTCCAGGGCGCTCGCGTCCTTGGCGGCCAGGGCGGCGTGGACACGGGCCAGGGCCGCGCCGTCCACCGGCACGCCGGCCAGCAGCGCACGCACCAGGCGCACGTCGGCCATGTCGACGGTGATGGGGCCGACCTGGGTGGCCCGCAGGCAGTCCAGGGCGAGGCCCAGGACCTCGAGGTCGGCTTCCTGGCCGGCGTGGCCATAGATCTCGGCGCCGAACTGCAGCGGCTCACGGGTGGCGTGGGGACGGTCGGGCCGGGTGTGCAGCACCGGGCCGCAGTAGCACAGGCGGGTGACACCCTGGCGATTGAGCAGGTGGGCGTCGATGCGGGCCACCTGGGGGGTGGTGTCGGCGCGCAGGCCCATCATGCGGCCCGAGAGCTGGTCGACCAGCTTGAAGGTCTGCAGGTCGAGCGCCTCGCCGGTGCCGGTCAGCAGGGACTCCAGGTGCTCGAGCAGCGGCGGCATGACCAGCTCGAAGCCATAGCCTCGGGCCGTGTCCAGCAGTTGGCGGCGAAGTTCTTCGATGTGCCGGGCCTCGGAGGGCAGAACATCGGCGATGTGATCCGGCAGGACCCAGGCGGACATGGGAGGGAGGGCTGTTAAAAACCGAATTTTACCTGCCGGGCAAGGCGGTTCCGGCCGGGAGGGCCGCCCAAGGCCAAAGAGATCCGCCCGGTGCGGGAAACCGACAGGCCTGCGCTCAGCGTCCCAGCCAGGCCACCAACAGCAGGCCAAGGGCCACGCTCACCAGGCCGAAAAAGCGCAGCTGCCCCTCGCGCAGCTGCACCATCCGCAGAAAGGTGCGCCGCCAGGCGCCGGGGGCGATGAGGGGAAAGAGCCCCTCGAACACCAGCACCAGCCCGACGGCGGTCCAGAACAGGTCGCCGTCCAAGGGGCGGGCTCCAGGGGGCGGTCAGCGCCGCGGCGAGGTGGCAGGCGCCGAAGGCGCCAAAGGCGCGCCGCCGGAGCCGCTGCTGCGGAAGGCACGGAAGAAGTCGCTGCCCGAGGGGTCCAGCACCATCACGTCGCCCTTCTTGTTGAAGGAGGCCTTGTAGGCGTCGAGGCTGCGGTAGAACTGGGCGAACTGCGGGTCGCGGCCGAAGGCGTCGTTGTAGA
>CAZCTU010000397.1:0-1789 GCA_964501495.1 uncultured Ramlibacter sp. | reverse complement strand
GACCAGCATCAACATTTCGCGATTCATGTCACGACTCTCCTGCAACTTGCTTGGGGCGACGCCCCTTGAAATCCACCACCGGCGCCAGGCGGGCTTCACGCAGCTCCTCGAGCTGGAAACCCAGGACCTGCAGCGGCGCCGGCTCCTTCTTCTTGCTCACCTTCTGCCCGGGCTTGGGCGGCGGCTCGTCGCTCCAGGTGATCTGCCAGCCGCCTGCCTGGGCCCGCTCGAGCGTGCCGCGGAACTTCTTGCGGTTGGCAGCGACCGTGGAGCCGGCGGCCGCGGCGCCCAGGGGCGCCTTCAAGGTGATGTCGACCAGCTCGCCTTCGAAGCGTTCGAAGTCACGCTCGTTGCGCAGCGGCCGGTCGATGCCGGGAGAAGAAATCTCCAGGCGCTTGTATTCGATGCCCTCGACCTCCAGCGCGTACTGCAGCTGGCGGGTGACCTTCTCGCAATCCTCGACCGTCACCAGCGCCTCGCTGCCCGGGGTCCAGGGCAGGTCGATGGTCACGCGCAGCAAGCCCCCGGCGGAGCGTTCGAGCTCCACGAGTTCGTAACCGAGTCCGGTCACGGTGGAAAGGGCGAGGTCCTGAAGGGCCATCCGGTGCGCTGAAGGTGTCTGGTTGAGGTTGTTTGAAAAACGATCGGCCAAAAAAAACGGGCGGTTGGTACCCGCCCGTTTTGGTCGAAGAGCCCGCATTGTAGTTCGTTTTGAGTCCCTTTTTCAAGGTTTTCACGCCGGGCCAGCCCCAGTTGCTCACTTCCGGTCGCTGCAGCCCGCCGAAATCGCCTGCTCACTCGGCCTCCGACCCGTTCGGGTCGTGAATTCTTATGAATTAAGTCCGGCAGAGCCGGAGCAAGGCGGCACCGGAGCGTCAAGCTGCCGCGGCCACCAGCGCCCGGGTGTAGTCCGCCCGCGGCGCATCCAGCACCTCGCCCACCGGACCGCTCTCGACGATGCGGCCATCCTTCATCACCAGCACCTCGTGCGCCATGGCGCGGACCACGTCCACGTCATGGGTGATGAGGAGGTAGGACAGACCCTTTTCCCTTTGCAGCCGTTGCAGCAGGGCCAGCACCTGCTGCTGGATGGTCACGTCCAGCGCGCTGGTGGGTTCGTCCAGCACCAGCAACTGGGGCTGCACCACCAGGGCGCGGGCAATCGCCAGACGCTGGCGCTGGCCGCCGGAGAACTCGTGCGGGTAGCGCCCGAGCAGGCCAGGGAAACGGCGCTCGTCCAGGCCCACTTCGGCCAGCGCCGCGCGCACCCGCTCGCGCCGGCCCCCCGCATCCAGCGCCGGCTCATGGACCCGCAGCCCCTCGCCGACGATTTCCTCCACCGTCATCCGGGGCGAGAGCGAGGAGAACGGGTCCTGGAACACCACCTGCACCCGCTGGCGCAGCGCCCGGTCGGCGGCGCGGCCGCGGCCCCAGCGATCCTGGCCCAGGGCGAGCTCGCCCCGGTGCGGCAGCAGGCCCAGGGCCGCCAGCGCCAGGGTGGACTTGCCCGAGCCGGACTCGCCCACCACGCCGAGGGTGCGGCCGGGCATCACACGCAGGTCGGCGCCCTGCACCGCCAGGAACTCGCCCTTGCCAAACCAGCCGCGGAGCCCGGACAAGCGCACCGGGTAGGCGACCGCGAGGCTGCGGGCCTGCAGCACCGAGGCGGTGCCGGGCGCCAGGGCGGTGTCGTCCACCTCCCGCCGGGGCCGGCTCGCCACCAGGCGCTGGGTATAGGGGTGCTGGGGCCAGGCCAGCATGTCGCCGACCGGGCCCTGCTCCACCAGAT
>CAZCTU010000396.1:0-1826 GCA_964501495.1 uncultured Ramlibacter sp. | reverse complement strand
CTGGTCACCGGCGCGGGCCGCGGCATCGGCGCCGCCATCGCCCAGGCCTTCGCCGCCGAGGGCGCGGCCGTCGGCGTGAACTACCTGCAGGACGAGGCCGCCGCGGCGCAGACGGTGGACGCCTGCCGTCGCCTGGGTGAGGGAAGCGGCGGCGACGCGATTGCCCTGCGCGGCGACGTCACCCGCGTGGCGGACTGCCAGCGCATGGTGGGTGAGCTGGTTCATGAATTCGGCCGTCTCGACGTGCTGGTGAACAACGCCTTCCGCCCCTACACCTTCAACCCCGAGCAGCGCCGGCCGCTGGAGGCCCTGACGCTCGCCGACTACCAGGCGCAGTTCGAGGGCGCGGTGGGCGGCGCGCTGCAGATGACGCAGGCCGCCCTGCCCCATCTGCGCCGGCACGCGGTGGGGGCCGTCGTCAATGTGGCCACCAACCTGGTGGAGCACCCGGTGGTGCCGTACCACGACTACGCCACCGCCAAATCGGCCCTGGTGGGCCTCTCCCGCAACCTCGCGGCGGAACTGGGCCCGCAGGGCGTGCGCGTGAACTGCGTGGCGCCGGGCCTGGTGCACCCTACCCGGGGCAGCGAGGGCACGCGCGCCGGCTTCCGCGACGAACTCGCCGCCGCGACGCCGCTGCGGCGCCTGGCAAGGCCGGAGGACGTGGCCGGGCCGGTGCTCTTTCTCGCCTCCGCCTGGAGCGGCTTCATGACCGGGCAGGTGCTGCTGGTCGATGGCGGTCTGGTCATGCGCTGAAGCCCTGCGCACCACGCAAACCCTGCCCGCGGCGCCGACGAGGCTGACCCAGCAACGGATGGCAGACACACCGCATACACGCCCCACACGCCGCATTGGCCACACAGAGACCGCGCACGCAGCCCTACCCCTTCACACACGCTCACGATGTCCCTTTCGACCACCGACCACCTGCCCACCTCCAGCCACCGTCTCGCCGTGCTCTCGCCGCCCGACGGCATGGCGCTGCAGGCCGTTCCCGCCTGGGCCGCCGCGCGCCGCCAGGCCACGGGAGACGCGATCTGCGTGGCCGGCGTGGTGACCGCCGACCGTCCGCTGCACTGGCTGGAGACCGCCTATGCCCGGGGCTGGGTGCTGCTGCAAAAGCCGGTGTCGCTGGACGGCGCGTCGCTGCAGGCCGCCTTCGCCGAGCAGCGCGCGCGCGGCTTCGTCGATGCCGACGCGGCGCTGCTGGCCCTGGCCAGTGCCACGGATGCCGCGGGCGCCATCAATTCGCTGCCCCGGCTCTCGTGGGGCGAGGCGCCCGACTTCCCCGCGCTGGAAGCGGCAGCCCCGGCGAACGCCCACGGCACCACCACTAGCCACTCGGCGAATGCCGCCACCCACAACCCGCGCCGCCTGGACCTCTACGCCATCGTCGACAGCGCCGAGCGCCTGCAGGCGGTGCTGGGTGCCGGCATCAAGACCGTGCAGGTGCGCATCAAGCGCCCCGCGACGCCCGATGCGGAGTGGGAAGCGAGCCTGCGCGATCAGCTCGCGCGCAGCATCGCCGCGGCCGAGGCCGCGGGCGCCGAACTCTTCGTCAACGACCATGCGCAACTCGCCGCCGAACTCGGCGCGCGCGCCATCCACCTCGGGCAGGAGGACCTGCAGGCGCTGGGCGACGAAGGACGCGCGCGCCTGGTGGCCTGGGGCGTGGCCCTGGGCGTGAGCTCGCACAGCGTGTGGGAGTTGTGCCGGGCCCGCGCCCTGCCCCTGCGCTACATCGCCTGCGGCCCGGTGTGGGCCACGACCACCAAGGACATGCCCTGGGTGCCGCAGGGCCTGGACAACCTGGCCTGGTGGTGCCG
>CAZCTU010000395.1:0-1833 GCA_964501495.1 uncultured Ramlibacter sp. | reverse complement strand
GGCCAGCTTCTCGATCTCCTGGTGGGCGGCCAGCAGGTTGCCCTCGACCCGGTCGGCGAAGAACTGCAGCGTGCGCTGGCCCTCCTCCCCCGCGGCGACACGCTGGCCGTGGCGGGCCAAGCGGGCGGCGATCCATTGCGGCAGCTGGGCGCGCTCCACCGGGTCGACCTTGATCGTGACGCCGTAGCTGTCCAGCGCGCCGAACCAGGCGCCCTGCGTCGTCATCCGGTCCAGGCGCGGCAGCAGCACCAGGGTCAGTACCGCATCGTTGCCCTCGGCCTGCTGGGCCAGCTGCTGCAGCGCCGCGCTGCCCTCCTTGCCGGGCTTGCCCGAAGGAATGCGGACCTCGACGATCTGCCGGTCGGCAAACAGGCTCATCGAGCCGCCGGCCGCCAGCACCGCGCCCCAGTCGAAATGGGCGCCGGCCACGGTGTGCACCGTGCGCTCGGTGTAGCCCTGGGCCCGGGCGCTGGCGCGGATCGCGTCGGCCGCCTCCTGCACCAGCAGCGGCTCGTCGCCGTGCAGGGTGTAGAGCGAACGCAGGCCCTTTTGCAGGTGGGGCGTGAGTTGGGCCGGGGCCAGCTGCATGGGGTGCCTGTGTGCCTGTTGCCGGTGGGGGGGTTGCCGTGGGTACTGCGGGACGGGTCCGGGGCGGGCGGATCAGGCCGGCTGCAGGGTCGCCAGGCGCCGCATCATCTGCTGCACCAGGTCGGTCTGCATGTCGCGGTACAGGACCGCCTCTTCCGATTCCTTGGCCAGGGCCGCGGTTTCGTTGTAGCTGATGTCGCGCTGCTGCTCCATGAGCAGGTCGGTGATCAGGTCGGCGCCGCGGGCAGAGCGGGCGGTCACCCGCACCGACAACCGCAGCTGCAGCTCGCGCACCTGGCCGCTGCTGGTGCGGCTCACGATCACCCGGGCCCGCTGCTCGCCGGAAAGCGACAGCACCACCTGGGCCCGCTCGGGCGGGTCCTGCGGGCCCAGGACCTGCACGCCGTTGGCGCGCAGGGCGGCTCGCAGTTCCTCCGCCAGCGGCGAGGTGGCCGCCAGGTGCAGGCTCGAATATGGAAAGCGCACCGAGCCGCGCAGCCGGAAGCCGCAGGCGGACAGCAGCGAGGCCCCGCCCAGGGCGGCGCCCGCCAAGGCCGATGCGCGCAGCAGGCGGCGGCGCTGCATCAGACCACCAGGTTGACGAGGCGCCCGGGCACCACCACCACCTTCTTGGGGGCGGCGCCTTCGGCGAACCTGGTGAAGGCCTCGCTGGCCACCGCGAGCTGCTCGATCTGCTCGCGGGAGGCGGAGGCGGGCACCCGCAGCGAACCGCGCAGCTTGCCGTTGACCTGCAGCATCAGCTCGATCTCGTCCTGCACCAGGGCGGACTCGTCGACGCGCGGCCAGGGCGCGTCGATCAGGTCGCCGTGGAGGGCGGCATAACCGAGCGACGCCCACAGGCCCTGGGCGATGTGGGGCGTGGCCGGGTAAAGCACGCGCAGCAGGATGCCGAAGGCCTCGGCCAGCGCCGCGTCGGCGCCGGGTTCAGCGGCAGCCTTGAAGTCTTCCAGCGCGTTGAGCATCTTCATCGCGCCGGAGACCACGGTGTTGTACTGCATGCGCTGGTAGTCGTAGTCGACCTGGCGCAGCACGCCGTGGATCTCCAGGCGCAGGGCCTTGACCCCCTTGCCAAAGCCCGCCGCCTGGGCCACCGCCTTGGCGCGGCCGGCGACCGCCACCGGCTCGGCGCCGGCGATCTTGACGCCGAAGTTCCAGACCCGGCGCAGGAAGCGGTGGCTGCCCTCGAGCGCGGCGTCGTTCCACTCCAGCGTGGCCTCGGGCGGC
>CAZCTU010000394.1:0-1843 GCA_964501495.1 uncultured Ramlibacter sp. | reverse complement strand
GCTGGTACTTCTGCGACTTGCCCACGGCCCGCGCCGAGCGCGCCCAGGGCCTGGCCGCGCGCTGGCAGGCCCTGGCGGCGGCGGGCGCCCTGGGGGGCAGCGGTCCGCGCGGCCAGGCCCCGGTGAGCACCCACGCCAGCCCCCGCGCCGGCCTCGAAGCGGCAGCGGCCGCCGCGGACCCCGCTGATAGAATCGTCGTCTTCGGCTCCTTCTTCACGGTCGGCGGCATTCTCGAGGGCGGAATCCCCCGCCTGCAGGCCCCGCACATGCCGTCCTGAGCCGTCCACAGCGACGCGTACATGGCCTTCTTCAAGTTCCGAAAGGGTGGCGGCGACACGGTCTCCGCTGCCGCCTCCCCGGCCGAGAGCGTGGAGGTCCTGCGCAAGCGGGCGCGCCAGCGCCTGATCGGCGCCGCCGTGCTGGTGCTGGCCGGTGTCATCGGCTTCCCGCTGGTGTTCGACAGCCAGCCCCGCCCGATCGCGGTGGACATCCCCATCGACATTCCCGACCGCGCCGCCAAGCCGGCCAAGCCCGCGTCTGGCGCGGCGCCGGCCCTGGCCGCCGCGCCCGCCACCGCTTCCGGCGGCGAAGCCGTGGTGGCCCGCCCCGAGGCCGTGGCCAGCGGCCCGGCGCCGGTGTTCCAGCCCACCACCGCGCCTGCGGTGGCTGACGCGCCGGCTGCACCCGCTTCCGCGAAGGCTGTTGCCGCCCCGGCATCCGCCGCCACCAAGGCCGCCCCCGAGGCGGCCAAAGCCGCGTCCGCCGCCAAGGCCCCGGCCGAGACCGCCAAGTCGGTGCCGGCCTCCGCTTCGAAGGCCGCTTCGGCCCCTGCCAAGACGGCTTCCAAGCCCGCCACCGCCGAGGCGGACCGGGCCCGCGCCCTGCTCGACGGCCAGTCGGCCCCGGCGGCTTCGGCAGCCTCGTCCAATGGCCGTTTCGTTGTCCAGGTCGGCGCCTTCGCCGAGCCGGCCAAGGCCCAGGCGGCCCGCAGCAAGCTCGAGAAGGCCGGCCTCAAGACCTACACCCACGTGGCCGACACCAAGGACGGCAAGCGCACCCGCGTGCGCGTGGGTCCCTTCGACTCCCGGGCGGAGGCCGACAAGGCCGCGGCCAAGGTCAAGGGCCTGGGGCTCACCGCCGCCGTCCTCACCCTCTAAGCGGGCACAGCGATGGCCCCGCTCGACTGGATCCTCCTCGCGGTCCTGCTGCTGTCGCTGGTGCTGGGCGCCTGGCGCGGCCTGGTCTACGAGGTGCTGTCCCTGGCCGGCTGGGCCGCCGCCTTCGTGGTGGCACAGTGGCTCGCGCCCCGTGCCGCCGGCTGGTTGCCCATGGGCCAGGCCTCCGAGGGCCTGCGCTACGCCGCCGGCTTCGCGCTCGTGTTCATCGCCACCGTGTTCGCCGCCGGGCTCGTGTCCTGGTTGGTCAAGAAGGTGATCGAGGCGGTGGGCCTGCGGCCGGTGGACCGCATCCTCGGTGCGGCATTTGGCCTGCTGCGCGGGCTGGTGATCGTGCTCGCCGTCACGGTGGTGGCGCTCATGACCCCGCTGCAGGACACTGAGGCCTGGAAACAATCGACGGGCGCCGCCATGGCCGCGTCCACGCTCAAGCATCTCAAGCCGATCCTCCCCGAGCGCTTCGGCCAGCACCTACCAGGGTAAATACATGTGTGGAATCGTCGGCGTTGCCAGCAACGCCCCCGTCAACCAGTTGATCTATGACGCGCTGCTGCTCCTGCAGCACCGCGGCCAGGACGCGGCCGGCATCGTGACCCAGCAGGGGCGCAAGTTCTTCATGCACAAGGCCAAGGGCATGGTGCGTGACGTGTTCCGCACCCGCAACATGC
>CAZCTU010000393.1:0-1846 GCA_964501495.1 uncultured Ramlibacter sp. | reverse complement strand
GGCCCGCCATGCTGCTGCACCTGAAGAACCTGCTCACCGCCGAGGAACTGAAGAGCGCCCGCGCGCTGCTCGGGCCCGAGGCGCCCTGGATCGACGGGCGCGGCACCGCCGGCGCGCAGGCCGCGACACAGAAGCACAACCAGCAGCTGGCGCAGGACAGCGAGGCCGCCCGCACCCTGGGGCCGCTGGTCAAGGCGGCCCTGCAGCGGGACCCCGTCTTCTTCTCGGCGGCCCTGCCGCGGCGGATCTACAACCCGCTGTTCAACCGCTATGGCGGCGAGGCCAACCATTTCGGCCCGCATGTGGACGGGGCCGTCATGCACTCGGCCAGCACCGGCGAATGGGTGCGCACCGACATCTCCTGCACCGTCTTCCTCAGCGACCCGGCCGACTACGACGGCGGCGAGCTGCTGGTGCAGGACACCTACGGCAGCCGCGGCGTCAAGCTCGCAGCGGGCGACGCGGTGCTGTACCCCGGCACCAGCGTCCACCAGGTCACCCCGGTCACGCGGGGCCTGCGGCTGGCGAGCTTCTTCTGGATCGAGAGCATGGTGCGCAGCGACGAGCAGCGCCGCCTGCTGTTCGACCTCGACATGAACCTGCTCAAGCTCCGCGCCCGGCAAGGGGAGAGCGAAGAGACCATCGCCCTCACCGGCGTGTACCACAACCTCCTGCGGCAGTGGGCCACGCCCTGAAGGGCAGGGGAGCGACCCGGCCTCAGCCCTCGCTGGCCGGGTCCATCTGGGTCTGCAGGTAGTTGGGCAGGCCGACCTTCCCGATCAGGTCGATCTGGGTCTCGAGGAAGTCGATGTGCGCCTCGGTGTCGTTGAGGATGTCCTGCAGCAGATCGCGCGAAACGTAGTCGCGCGCCGCCTCGCAGGCGGCCATGCCTTCCTTGATGGTCACCTGTGCGGCCCGCTCCAGGCGCAGGTCGCAGTCCAGGATTTCGGGCACGTCCTCGCCGATCAGCAGCTTGCCCAGGTCTTGCAGGTTGGGCAGGCCGTCCAGGGTGAAGATGCGGGCCATCAGCGTGTCGGCATGCTTCATCTCGCCGATGGACTCCTCGTACTCCTTCCTGGCCAGCTTGCCGAAGCCCCAGTGCTTGAGCATCCGGTAATGCAGGAAGTACTGGTTGGTGGCGGTCAGCTCGTTGCGCAGCTGCGCCTGGAGGTGGTGGATGATCTTCGGGTCGCCCTGCATGCCTGCTCTCCATCAGCCAAAAGGAAGGGGCCGCATTGTCACGCGATTTGCGTGGCATGCGGCCCCTTCTTTCGGGCCCGGCCGGACCTTGCCGGGCGCCCGACTCAGGCCGGCGCGCTGGTGCGGATCAGATGGTCAAAGGCCCCGAGAGCGGCCTTCGCGCCTTCGCCGGCGGCCACGATGATCTGCTTGAAGGGCACCGTGGTCGCGTCGCCGGCGGCGTACACCCCCGGGACCGAGGTCTGGCCCTTGGCGTCGATCACGATCTCGCCGTGCTTGGACAGTTCCACCGTGCCCTTGAGCCATTCGGTGTTGGGCACCAGGCCGATCTGCACGAACACGCCCGCCAGCTCGATTCGCTGCTCCTGGCCAGACGCGCGGTCCTTGTAGACGAGGCCGTTGACCTTCTGGCCGTCGCCGGTCACCTCGGTCGTCTGCGCGTTGGTGATGATGGTCACGTTGGACAGGCTGGCCGCCTTTCGCTGCAGCACCGCGTCGGCGCGCAGCTCGGTACCGAACTCGATCAGCGTCACGTGCTCCACGACGCCCGCGAGGTCAATGGCCGCCTCGACACCGGAGTTGCCGCCGCCGATCACGGCGACGCGCTTGCCCTTGAACAGGGGGCCGTCGCAGTGCGGGCAGTAGG
>CAZCTU010000392.1:0-1857 GCA_964501495.1 uncultured Ramlibacter sp. | reverse complement strand
TCGGCCACTCCAGTTCGGCGTACTCCTTGCCGCTGGTGTAGCCGAGGGGAAGGGTGATGGCCGCCGCCAGGATGACCAGCTGCCAGCCCCAGAAGGTGAAGGCGGCCAGCTTGGGCGCGAACAGAGGCACCTGGGAGGTGCGCTGCACCACCCAGTAGCTGGTGGCGAAGAGCGCACTGCCGCCGAAGGCGAAGATCACCGCGTTGGTGTGCAGGGGGCGCAGGCGGCCATAGGACAGCCAGGGAATGCCGAAGTTCAGCTCCGGCCAGGCCAGCTGCGCGGCGATGATCACGCCGACCAGCATGCCGACCACGCCCCAGACGACGGCCATCAGCGAGAACTGGCGGACGACCGTGTCGTGGTAACGGGCGGCGGGGGCGAGGGAGTCCGTTGTCATGGAAATGCACCGTGGGTAATAACCCGGACAGTGTCATTCCCGAGCCCATCCGGGCTCTTGATTCAAGTCAATCGTGGTGAAGAATGCGCTCGCCCTCGGCGTCGAGCGATTCGAACTGGCCGCGCCAGATCGCCCAGGCCAGGCCGCCCAGGATCGCCAGCGCCAGGACGACGGACAGCGGGATCAGGAGGTAGAGGATGTCCATGGCAAGGGGCCGGTCGTGGGCAATTCGGGAATTCTTGGCAAAAAGCAGCTCAATCAGCGGTCAAGCGGCTCAACAAGCGGCTGAGTCCTTGCCGCCGGAGCGGATTTCAGGGCCGGGACCGGCGGGCAGGGGCTGGGACGGAGGCTGGGGCCGTGCCAGGGTGGCCGAATGCGCCACCACCACCAGCGAGCTGGCCGCCATGCCCAGGCCCGCCAGCCAGGCCGGCATGAGGCCGGCGACCGCCAGGGGGACGCTCGCGGCATTGTAGAAGGCGGCCCAGGCGAGGTTGCGGCGCACCACGCGCTGGGTGCGCCGGGCCTGGGCCAGCAGGTCGGCCACCGGCATCAGCCGGCCGCCCTGCACCACCACGTCGGCGCGGGCCTGGGCCAGGGGCACGCCCTCCCCCATCGCCACCGACAGGTCGGCCAGCGCCAGCACCGGGCCGTCATTCATGCCGTCGCCCACCATGGCCACCCGCCGGCCCTGCTGCTGCAGGGCCCGGACCTCGGCCATCTTGTCCTGGGGGGTGCAACCGCCGCGCCAGAAGCGGATGCCGGCGCGCCCGGCCAGGCGGGCGACGGCGGCGGGCCGGTCGCCCGAGAGCAGGCGCAGCTCCAGCCCCTGGGCGCGCAGGCGGGCCAGGGCCTCCAGGGCGTCGGGCCGCAGGGACTCGTCGAGGTCGAAGCTGGCGAGCCAGCCCGTCTCGTCGGCGAGATGCACCTGGGGGCGACCGGAATCGTCGGCGCCGTCGCCCGGCCTGGCCGGCGCGGCGCAGAAGGCGGCGGAACCCAGGCGCAGCCGGCGTCCGCCCAGCTGGCCCTCGACACCCTGGCCGGGGCGCTCGGTGAGGGCGTCGGCAGCAGGGGGGACGCCAGGGTCGGCGGAGTCGGCCGAGGGCAGGGCGAGGCGGGCCCGCGCCTCAGGGTCCCCGGCCGCGGCCACGATCGCCCGCGAAACGGGGTGCAGCGAGCCTGCCGCGAGTGCGCAGGCGAGGTCCAGGGCCGACTGCGGCGAGAGCCCGTCCCGGCAGCGGATCGCGGCGACCGCCATGCGGTCCTGCGTGAGCGTGCCGGTCTTGTCGAACACCAGGGTGTCGACGCCCGCGCCGGCCTCCAGCGCCTGCAGCTGGCGCACCAGCACGCCGCGGCGGGCCAGGGCGCCGGCGGCGGCCAGCGTCGCCGCGGGCGTGGCCAGCGACAAGGCGCAGGGGCAGGTCACGACCAGCACCGCCACGGCCACAGACAGCGCGTGGGCC
>CAZCTU010000391.1:0-1866 GCA_964501495.1 uncultured Ramlibacter sp. | reverse complement strand
GGCCCAGGTCCTTCAGGTGCACGTGGCCGGGCACGAACTGGGTGAAGGAGTTGACCACCGCGACGATGGGCTTGGAAAAGTCCCCATCCTTCATGCCGGTGGCGCGCCAGAGGGCGCGGGCACCTGCCATGTTGCGGCCGGCGGTGGAGGTCTTGGAACGGTAGGCGGGCATGGGAAAGCGTCCGGGATGAAACGGGGTTACGGAGTCGGAAGATTATCGCCCACCCCTCGTTGGCATTCCTGCGCTGAAGGGGCCTGGTGGGCATTGGGTAACATCCGGTCACCGTGCGCCGCGCCTTCCAAGTCCAGTTCACTTTGCTTATCGGGGGCGTGACCCTGATGGCAGGTCTCCCCCGAGCCTGGGCCGATGCCGGGCTGGCCCGGGCTCGCAACTGCCTGGCCTGCCACGCGATGGAGCAGCGGATCGTCGGGCCGGCCTTCAAGGACGTGGCGAATCGGCACCGGAACGATCCGCAAGGCATCGACTATCTGGCCGAGAAAATCCTGCGTGGGGGTGCGGGTGCATGGGGCCCGGTTCCCATGCCTGCCAACCGCATCCCACAAGCTGAGGCTCGCCAGCTGGCGGCCTGGATTTTGGGGCGCAATCTTCCGGCAGGACCGGCAGCCTCAGCCGCTCCTGCGCCCTACCCCGCTCCGACCAGCCCTGAAGCCGTCCGCCCCCCTCCCGCCAGGGCCGGTTCGGCAAAAGTCGACAGCACCGGATCGGGGTTCTTCATCAACCACCGGCAGCTGATCACCAACGCCCATGTGGTTCAGGGCTGCGCGCAGCTGCGGGTCGCCGGCAAGCACCCGGCCCAGCTGACTGCGATCGATTCGCCCAATGACCTGGCAGCGCTGGAGGTACCCGACTACACGGGCCGGTGGGCGAGCATGCGGGACTTCAAGGTGCGCGCCGGCGAGCCCATCACCGTGGTCGGTTATCCCCTGCGTGGCGTCCTGGGAGCCGGCCCGCAGGTCACCGCCGGTAACGTCACCGGCCTGACGGGCCTGCTCAATGACCTTCGCTTCATGCAGATCAGCGCACCGGTCCAGCCCGGGAGCAGCGGCGGCCCGGTCGCCGATGGTGCCGGCCAGGTGGTGGGGGTGGTCCAGTCCAAGCTGGACGTGCTGCGGGTGGCCCGGGCGACGGGCGACCTGCCTCAGAACGTGAATTTCGCGATCAATCAGGCCACCCTCGCGGCTTTCCTCGACGCCAACCAGATCACCTACAGCCGCGGCCAGTCGCGCGAGCAACTGCCCACCCCAGACGTCGCCGAGCGGATGATGCCGTTCACCGCGCTCGTCGAGTGCTGGAAATGAGAAACCCGCCTCACGGCGGGTCGCTCATGACGCTTCCAGACTGAGGGCCAGGCCCGTCAGAGCTTCTCGGCCAGCTGGTCCAGGATCGCCGGGTTCTGCCGTCACATCACATCGCCATCGGCGATATGAGTGACGTCAAACCACGGCTGGCCGCTCTGCCGCCCCGGCCTGCGGCCGGCCTGGATCAATTGCGTTCCGCAAGTTGATCCAGGATGCCGGGGTTTTCCAGCGTGGACGTGTCCTGCGTGATCGCCTCGCCCTTGGCGATGGACCGCAGCAGGCGGCGCATGATCTTGCCCGAGCGGGTCTTGGGCAGGTTGTCGCCGAAGCGGATGTCCTTGGGCTTGGCGATCGGGCCGATCTCCTTGGCCACCCAGTTGCGCAGTTCGTTCGCGATCTGTTTGGCCTCTTCGCCGGTGGGGCGGCCGCGCTTCAACACCACGAAGGCGCAGATCGCCTCGCCAGTCAGGTCGTCCGGGCGGCCGACCACCGCGGCCTCGGCCACCAGGTCGGTCTTGGCGACCAGGGCCGACTCGATCTCCATCG
>CAZCTU010000390.1:0-1870 GCA_964501495.1 uncultured Ramlibacter sp. | reverse complement strand
ATGGCCGCGACCCGCATCTATTCGACCGCGGTGTTCTTCATGGCCGCCCTGATCGCGGTGCTCCTGGGCTTCTCGCCCAAGTTCGGCGCCGTCATCCAGGCCATCCCGCTGCCGGTGATGGGCGGCGTGTCCATCGTGGTCTTCGGCCTGATCGCCGTGGCCGGCGCCCGCATCTGGGTGGACAACAAGGTGGACTTCTCCCAGAACCGCAACCTGATCCTGGCCGCCATCACCCTGGTGCTGGGCACCGGCGACTTCACCCTGAAGTTCGGCGGCTTCGCCCTGGGCGGCATCGGGACCGCGACCTTTGGCGCCATCCTGCTGTGGATGCTGCTGGGCCGCGGCCAGAAGTCCTGAGCGTTTTCAACATTGCCTGAACCCGGCAAACCCATGGCCATCTGGACAAAACCCATCTCCGTCGAATCGCTCACCGAGCTCGGACGCAACACCGTCGACGAGCACCTGGGCATCGAGATCCTCGAAGTGGGAGACGACTTCATCCGCGCCCGTCTGCCCGTCGACCACCGCACCTGCCAGCCCTATGGCCGGGTGCATGGCGGGGTGAGCGTGGTGCTGGCGGAGAGCCTCGGGTCGCTGGGGGCCAACCACGCCTGCCCGCCCGGGCATCAGGCGGTGGGACTGGACATCAACGCCAACCACCTGCGCGGCGTGTCCTCGGGCTGGGTGACCGGTACCGCGCGGGCGGTCCACATCGGCCGCACCACCCAGGTCTGGCAAATCGACATGCAGGACGACCAGGGTCGCCTCAACTGCGTGTCGCGCCTGACCATGGCGGTGATCCCGGCCCCGGGCTGAGGGCGCGAGCCCACGCTTCCGATCACGCCCGCCTTCCGGCGGGCGTTTTCATTGGGGTGCGCGAAAAACGGCGGACGGGCCGGGCCTTCAGGCGCCGCCGCCCTGAGCCATGCGCTTGCTTCTCCAGTAGACGTCGTCGCCGCCGTCCATCCGGTTGAGGACGCGCGCGAGCACGAACATCAGGTCGGACAGGCGGTTGAGGTACTGGCGCGGGGCGTCGCGCAGCATTTCCGCTGCGCCGAGGGCGACGGTCGCGCGCTCGGCGCGGCGGGCCACGGTGCGGCAGACATGGGCCAGCGAGGCGGAGCGGTTGCCCGCCGGCAGGATGAATTCCTCGAGCTTGGGCAGGGTCGCGTTGTACTCGGCCAGGGCCTCGTCGAGCGCGATGACCGCCTCGGCCGAGAGCAGCTCGAAGCCGGGGATGGACAGCTCGCCGCCGAGGTTGAACAGCTGGTGCTGCACCTCGACCAGCAAGGCGCGCACCCTCTCGGGCAGCGCCTCGCACAGGAGCAGGCCGATGAAGGAGTTGAGCTCGTCCACGTCGCCCATGGCCTGCACGCGCAGGTGGTGCTTGTGGACGCGGGTGTTGTCGCCGAGGCCGGTGGTGCCGTCGTCACCGGTGCGGGTGGCGATCTGGGTGAGGCGCTTGCCCATGGTGTGTCTCCGGGGTGGGTGCGGCGCAGCTTACTCGCGGCGCAGGCGGTCGATCAATCCGTTGAGCGCGTCCAGCGAGCCGAAGGAGATGGCCAGCTCGCCCATCTCCTCGACGCGGCCGTGGCGCTTGACGCGCTTCTTCACCCGCACCTCCACCTCGGCGGTGAGCAGGTCGGAGAGCTCCTCTTCGACGCGGCGCAGGTCGCGCGACTTTTCCTTCTTGGGCTTGGGCGAGACCAGGTTGAACTCGGCGCCGATCTTCTTGACCAGGCTCTCCGCCTCGCGCACCGACATCTGCCGGGCGGTGATCTGGTTGGCGGCGGTGATCTGCGCGGCGCGCTCGAGCGAGAGCAGCGCGCGGGCATGGCCCAAGTCCAGGTCGCCGGCCATGAGCATGGTC
>CAZCTU010000389.1:0-1878 GCA_964501495.1 uncultured Ramlibacter sp. | reverse complement strand
TCGGGCGGCTTCACCTTTTTCACCGACCGCGTCCGCGACCGCCTGGGCCTGGACTACACCCGTTCCAACCAGCTGGAAGTGAAGGAAGGCAAGCTCACCGGCCAGCTGATCGAGCAGGACTGGGGCGCCATCTGCGACGGCGAGGAAAAGCGCCGCATGCTGTGCGCCACCTGCGCCCGCCTGGGGCTCTCGCCCAAAGAGGCCATCGCCATGGGCGACGGCGCCAACGACCTGCCGATGATGGGCGAGGCCGGCCTCTCGGTGGCCTACCACGCCAAGCCCAAGGTGCGCGAGCAGGCGATGGTGGCGATCAACAGCGGCGGGCTGGACCGGCTGCTGGAAGTGGTGAGGCCCTGAGCCTGCCCGCCTGCGGCCGGCTTCGTCTGGCTTCGTCCGACGCCTGACTGCTGCGGCCGGGATGCCGGGCCCCTGCCCTTCTCCGCCAGCCGCTTTTCCTCAGCCCCGCTCCACCACCGGCCGCCCCGCCTGCACCGCAAATCGGGCCAGGGTCTCGACGCGGGCGTCTGCCCTCGTCGCATCGTCCAGCACCCGCAAGGTGGTGCGCATCGCGCCCGGGGTGAACTCGCACACCCCGTAACCACGGCGCGTGCCCTCCGCAAAGACGAAGTGCGGGTTCTCTGCCATCCGCTTCGTGGCCATCGCGCCCGCCGCCGAGCGTGAGGTGATGCTGGTGCCGCAGAACTCCACGCCCACACTCGCGCTCTCGGGCCGCACGTAGTCGGCCTTGACGTGGCCCACCCAGTTCTCGTGCACGTCGCCCCCCAGCATGACCGGGCTGCGCACCCGGTGGCGCTGCAGGCTGTCGGTCAGGCGCCTGCGCGCCGCGCCATAGCCGTCCCAGCCGTCGTTCCAGACCTGCTCGCCCGAGCCCACCCGCCCGTCCCGCCGGCCGAACAGGGTCTGCTGGCCGATCACCGTCCAGCCGCTGCCCGCCTGGGCCATGGCCTGGTCGAACCACTGCTCCTGCGCCGCGCCCAGCAGGGTGCGGGACGGATCGTCGAGCGCCGGGCAGGTGGCGGGATCGACCATGCCGCTGCGGTGCTGCGGGTCGCCGCAGACCTGGGCGTCACGCCACTGGCGGGTGTCGAGCATCACCAGGTCGGCCAGCTGGCCGAAGCGGTAGCGCCGGGGCAGCATGACCTGGTGCGTGCCCTGGACGCCAGCGCCGCGCAGGAAGTCGGCCGCGCGCAGCGGCATGTGCTCGTAGAAGGCCTGGTAGGCGGCGCTCCGCCGGGCGACGAAATCCGACGCGCCGTTGAGGCCCCAGGGCCGGCCGTCGCCGGGCAGCGGGCCGGCGTAGTCGTTCTGCACTTCATGGTCATCCCAGGTGACGATCCAGGGGCAGGCCGCGTGCATGGCCTGCAGCAGCGGGTCGCCCCGGTGCAGGGCGTGGCGCTCCCGGTAGTCGGCCAGGGTGACGACGGTGGCCAGGGTCGGGAAATTGCGCACCGCGGCGGCGGCGTTGGGGTATTCGTAGATGTAGTCGCCCAGGAACAGCACCAGGTCGAGGTTTTCTTCCCGCATGTGGCGGTAGGCGCCGTACAGCCCATGCTCCCAGCGCTGGCAGGAGGCATAGGCCAGTCGCAGCCGGGCGACGCGGGCCTCGGGCGCGGGCAGCGTGCGGGTGCGGCCCACCGGGCTGGTGACGCCGCCGGAGATGAAGCGATAGAAGTACCAGCGGTCGGGCGCCAGGCCCTGCACCTCGGCGTGCACGCTGAAGGCGAGCTCGGGCGTGGCCAGGGCCTGGCCGCTGGCGGCCAGGCGCGAGAAGGCCTCATCGTGCGCCACCTCCCAGCGCACCGGCAGCGGCTCGGTGCCGAGCGAGTCGAACAGGCCGGGCGCGACCAGCCGCGTCCA
>CAZCTU010000388.1:0-1890 GCA_964501495.1 uncultured Ramlibacter sp. | reverse complement strand
AGCCTTCGATCAGCTCGATGCCCAGGGCGCGCAGCTGGTCGCTCATGGGGGGGTAGACGCCGGCGTCGCAGCCGGTGACCTTGTGGCCGGCCTCGCGGGCCAGGGCGGCAACGCCGCCCATGAAGGTGCCGCAGATGCCCAGGATGTGAATATGCATGGCCGGTGATTATCGGGGCGGCCTGCGGCCGGGCCGCAGCGCACGGGGGGGAGGGCGGTTTGCCGAGGCTGGGTGCCGCGGTCCGCAGAGTCCCTTGGGCCAGGCGGCCCGGGGCCGGCAGTGGACAATGCGGGCCCATGGACAGCGTTGCCCACGAAATCGCCGCCTTCGCGGCCCGCCTCGTCGTCGAGGAGGGCCTGGAGTGGGGCCCGGCCAAGCGCCGCGCCCTCAAGGGCCTGGGCCTGCCGCCGCGCACCGCCCTGCCAGGCAACGACCTGGTCGAGGACGCAGTGCGCGAGTACATCGACATCTTCTGCGCCGACACGCAGCCGGCCGAGCTGGCTGCGCTGCGGCGGCTGGCGGCGGTCTGGATGGAGCGCCTGGCCGAGTTCCGCCCCCACCTGGCCGGCGCGGTCTGGCACGGCACCGCCACCCGGCTGTCCGACATCTATATGCAGCTGTTCTGCGACGACCCGAAGTCGGCCGAGATCATGCTGATCGACAAGGGCGTGGCCTATGAGCCCCGCAGCGTCACCGGCTTCCAGGGGGAGCCGGTCGATGCGCTCAGCGTCTCCGTCCGCTGCGACGAGCTGGGCGAGCACATCGGCCTGCACCTGTTGATCCACGACCTGGACGACCTGCGCGGCGCGCTGCGTCCGGATGCCCGGGGCCGGGCGCCGCGCGGCGACCTGGCGGACCTGCGGGCCCTGATGGCCCGCGAAGAGGAGGCGGCCGATGGCCGGAGCTGAACACGACATGGGCGCCCCGGCGGCTCCCTCCCCCCAAACCCGCCGGCGCGCCTGGCTGATCGGCGGCGTGGCCGCCCTCGCGGCCGCTGCCGGCGCCGGCGTCGCCGCTTGGCGCCTGCGCCCCGGCGCCCTGGCGCCCGCAGCGGCCGATGCCGCCGTCCAGGCCCTCTGGCAGCTCAAACTCCAGGCTCCCGACGGGCAGCCACTGGCTCTGGACAAGCTGCAGGGGAAGCCGCTGCTGGTCAACTTCTGGGCCACCTGGTGCCCGCCCTGTGTCGAGGAGATGCCGCTTCTCGACGCCTTTTTCCGCGAAAATTCGGCAAAAGGCCTGAACGTGCTGGGCTTGGCCATCGACCAGGCCCCCGCCGTCCAGCGCTTCCTGGCCCGCGCCCCGGTCGCCTTCCCGGTCGCCATGGGGGGGCTGGAAGGCAGCGAACTGGGCCGCTCCCTGGGCAATACCACGGGTGGACTGCCTTTTTCGGTCCTGTTGGGGGCAGATGGCAGCATCCGACAGCGTAAAATGGGACAGCTGACGCCGGAGATCCTGGCTCAGTGGAAGGCGTCTGCCGGGGTTTGAACCCCATTCCGGCGGCGCCGGCCGACGGGCGATCCGGAGCGCCTGCCAGCCATCACCGGCCCATCCCGGGCCAGCGCGCCCGTTGCGCGACCTGCGGTCAATTTGACCAGCAAGCACCAAGAAATTGATCAATCGCCGCCAGTTCGATTCAGATAGCCTTTTTTGGGCTACATTCCCGACTGGTTTGCGAATGGTTACGCATTACTGAATCCCGGAGACCCCATGGACCTGCGAAAACTCAAGACGTTGATCGACCTCGTGTCCGAATCCAACGTCTCCGAACTGGAAATCACCGAAGCCGAGGGCAAGGTCCGGATCGTCAAGGGCCAGCCGGCCGTCGTCCAGATGGCGCCGGTGGCCGCCCCCGCCGTGGCGGCCGCCGCCCCGGCCCCCGCCGTGGCCGCGCC
>CAZCTU010000387.1:0-1916 GCA_964501495.1 uncultured Ramlibacter sp. | reverse complement strand
CGGCGCGCCCGTAGCCCCGCTGTTCCCACAGGGGGCCCCAGTGCGCCTCCAGGGCGGCGGGCTCGAAGGATTTGGACAGGCTGTTCAGGCCGGGTTGCTGCGGGGTGTCGCTCATGGTCTCGCGGGAGAAAAAGAAAAGACGGCAGCGGTCCTGCCGTCTTGGTCCGAAACGCGGGTTCGCGCGGGTTCGGGCTTCGCCCGGGATTTTATGCGGGGCGCCCTGGCGGGGGCTCCGCGGGGCCTTCCGGGGGCCGGGGCCAGCCCCTGGGGCTGGCTTCCTCAGGCCGGCGCGAACAGGTCCACGCGGTCGGTGATGATGCCGTCGGTGCCCAGGGCCAGGAGGTGGGCCGCGACCGACTCGTCGTTGACCGTGTAGGACAGGCAGCGCATGCCGGCCGCATGGACGGCGGCCACCCGGGCGGCGTCCCAGAGGGTGTAGTTGCAGACGACGGCCACGCAGCCCAGGGCGGTGGCCTCGTCCAGCCAGCCGTCCCGCAGGGTGTCGAGCAGCAGGCCGCGGGGCAACTGGGGCGCGGAGGCACGGGCGCCTTCCAGGGACTCGGTCTTGAAGGAGGTGAGAAGGGGGGGCGTCGGCTCGGCGGACACCATGCCCGATCCAGCCCGCAGCGCCGGATCGGCCCAGAGGCGGGCAGCCTCGGCAGCCACCGCCTCGCCGGTAGCGCGCTCGGTGCCCGGGGTGGGCTTGATCTCGATGTTCAGGGCATGGCCGTTGGCCAGGCACCAGCGGGCCAGGGCCGCCAGTGTGGGAATGCTTTCCCCGGCATGGGCGCGCGAGTGCCAGCGGCCGGCGTCCAGGCGGGACAGCGCGGACCAGGCCTGCTCCCCGGCCACGCCGCGGCCGTTGCTGGTGCGCTCCAGGGTGGCGTCGTGCAGCAGGAAGGCCACGCCGTCGGCCGAGAGCTTGGCGTCGCACTCGAACATGCGGTAGCCGTGCGCGGCGCCCAGGCGGAAGGCGGCCAGGGTGTTCTCGGGGGCGAGCTTGCCGGCGCCGCGGTGGGCGATCCAGCGGGGGTAGGGCCAGGGGTGCAGCGCAGGCATGGCGGGGGTCCGTGTGGCGGGGCTGAAGGCGCGGGCGGGAGCAACGGAGGCGGCGGGGGGCCGGGCCTCAGTCCGGCAGGCGCCTGCCGCTTTCCGCGTCGAACCAGTGCAGGCGGTCGGGTCGGGGCGCCACGGTAAGGGTGCTGCCGGCTGCCGGCGCGCCACGGGCCTCGTCCAGGCGGATGATCAGGCTCTCGCCGCCCAGGCGCCCATAAACCAGGCGCTCGGCGCCCAGGAGTTCGACCGTCTCGACCTGGACCTGCCAGCCCGAAGTCGACCCGGCATCGGCGACGTCCAGGTGTTCGGGGCGGATGCCCAGGAGCGCGCCGGGACGGCTGCCGGGGGCGTTCTTCAGGAGGCTCATCGGCGGCGAGCCGAAGAAGCCGGCGACAAAGGTGGTGGCCGGACGGGCGTAGACCTCCTCGGGGGTGCCGAACTGCTCCATCACGCCGCCGTTCATCACGATCATGCGCTGGGCCAGGGTCATGGCCTCCACCTGGTCGTGGGTGACGAAGAGGGAGGTGATGCCCAGCTCGCGGTGCAGCTTCTGGATTTCGAGCCGGGTCTGGGCGCGCAGCTTGGCGTCCAGGTTGGACAGCGGCTCGTCGAACAGGAAGACCTTGGGCTGGCGCACGATGGCGCGGCCGATGGCCACGCGCTGGCGCTGGCCGCCGGACAGCTCCTTGGGGGTGCGCTGCA
The DNA here is from genome assembly GCA_964501495.1 of uncultured Ramlibacter sp. Classification (GTDB taxonomy): domain Bacteria; phylum Pseudomonadota; class Gammaproteobacteria; order Burkholderiales; family Burkholderiaceae_C; genus Ramlibacter. The sequence goes on along the minus strand of CAZCTU010000387.1, from coordinate 158 downwards.
GGTAGGGCGTGAGGTTGAGGATCTGCGCCGCCTTCTGCACCTTCTCGTCGATGACCTGGGGGTCGACCTTGGCGAGCTTGAGCGCAAAGCACATGTTCTCGTAGACGCTCATGTGCGGATAGAGCGCATAGCTCTGGAACACCATCGCCAGGTCGCGC
>CAZCTU010000386.1:0-1918 GCA_964501495.1 uncultured Ramlibacter sp. | reverse complement strand
CATCACCCGCAAGCGCAAACTGCTGGAAAAACAAAAGGCCGGCAAGAAGCGCATGAAACAGATCGGATCGGTGGAAGTGCCGCAAGAGGCCTTCCTCGCCATTTTGCAGGTGGAAGAATGATGCCCGTCCTCACCGCCCTGGTGCTTGCTGCGTTTGCTGCCTATGCCGGCAGCTGGTTCATGGGCCTGATCGAGGGCAACTTTGCCTTGCTGCTCTTGCTGGCCACCTTGGTGACCGGGGTCTATTGGGTGGCCGAGCGCTGGGTCTTTCTGCCGCGCCGTCGCGCCGCAGCCGAGGCCCTGGCGCGCCAGACCCAGTCCCAGCGCGAGGACCTGGCCCGCCTGGGCGTGGCCGCCGACAACACCGACCTGGCCGAGGCGCAGCGCAAGCTGCTGGCCCAGCCCTGGTGGCTGGACTGGACCGCCGGCCTGTTCCCGGTGATCGTGGCGGTGTTCGTGCTGCGCTCCTTCCTCTTCGAGCCCTTCAAGATTCCCTCGGGCTCGATGATCCCGACCCTGCTGGTGGGCGACCTGATCCTGGTGAACAAGTTCACCTACGGCCTGCGCCTGCCGGTGGCCAACACCCGCATCACCCAGGGCACGCCCCCGGCCCGGGGTGACGTGATGGTGTTCCGCTACCCGCCTCGGCCCAGCATCGACTACATCAAGCGGGTCATCGGCCTGCCCGGCGACGAGGTGGCCTACCTGAACAAGCGGCTCACCATCAACGGCCAGCCGGTGTCCAAGGAGGCCCTGCCGGACTTTTTCGACAAGAACGGGATGCGCTACGCCAAGCAGTTCGAGGAACTTCTGGGCGACAAGCGCCACCTGCTCCTGAACGACGACGACCGCCCGGCTTTCATCCCGGGGGCCGACCCCTTCCCCTTCCGCGAAAACTGCAGCTACACGGTGGAGGGCGTCACCTGCAAGGTGCCGGCCGGCCACTATTTCATGATGGGCGACAACCGCGACAACTCCCTCGACTCGCGCTACTGGGGCTTCGTTCCCGAGGCCAATATCGTGGGCAAGGCCGTGTTCGTCTGGATGAATTTCGGCGATTTGAAGCGCATCGGGACCTTCCAGTAAGAGCCGCCCCGCAGTACTCTACGGATCAGCTCTCTTTTCAGCCCATGTCTGCCAACGACTTTCCTCCGCAAGCCCGCCCGGGTCGAGGTCTTTCCGGCCGCCAGGCCGGGCTGAGCCTGTGGTGCTGGGTCATCCTGCTGGCCGTGGGTGGCTTGCTGCTGAGTCTTGCCCTCCGTTGCCTGCCGGTGCTGCTGGAATACCAGGGCGTGGTGAAGGCGGCACGCATGGCGGCGCTGGCCGAGACGCCGGCCGAGGCCCGGCTCGAATTCGACCGTGTCGCCGTGGTCGAAGGCCTGACCGGCGTCAAGGGGAGCGACCTGGCCATCGACGGTCCCGTCTCCGGCACCCTGCGCGTGAGCTTCTCCTATCGCCGGGAGGTGCACCTGTTCGGTCCGGCGTCCCTGGCCTTCCACCTCGTGGGGGTGGCGCCGTGAGCGCGGCGCCTTGCGTGGTCGCGGCATGAGCGGCGACGTGCTGGCGGCGCTGCAGCAGCGCCTGGGCTACCGTTTCCAGGACCCGCAGCATCTGGCGCGGGCGATGACCCACCGCAGTTTCTCGGCGGACCACAACGAGCGACTCGAGTTCCTGGGCGACTCCGTCCTCAACCTGGTCGTGGCCGACCTGCTGTTCGAGCGCCTGCAGTCCCTGCCCGAGGGCGACCTGTCCCGGGTGCGGGCCAACCTGGTCAAGCAGGACACGCTGTTCCAATTGGCGACGGGCCTGGGCCTGTCCGATGCGCTGCGCCTGGGCGAGGGCGAGTCCCGCTCCGGCGGGGGCCGCCGTCCCTCCATCCTGGCCGATGCGCTGGAGGCCGTGATCGGCGCCGTCTACC
>CAZCTU010000385.1:0-1919 GCA_964501495.1 uncultured Ramlibacter sp. | reverse complement strand
CTCCCGGTGCCGCGCCCGGTGCCGCCGCCGCGCCCGCAGCGGCCCAGCGTCCTGCCGGCGCCGCGCCATCGCCCGCGGCGCAGCCCGCCCCCTCCCGCCCCTGGGCGGGCATCCTGGGTGGGGTCGCCGCCGGCCTGGGCCTGGCCTGGCTGGCCCACTCCCTCGGCCTGGGCGCCGGCTTTGCCCAGTTCCTGCTGTTTGCCCTGGTGGCCCTGGTCCTGATGACGGTGTTCATGACCGTCATGCGGCGCCGTGCCGCGGCCACCGCCTCCGGGTCCGCGTATGGCCAGGGCGACCCCGGCCGTGCCGCCAGCGCGCCGCAGTACAACCCGTCCAAGATCGGCAACGACGCCTCCGCACGGCCCTGGGAGAGCGAGCCGACCTACTTCGAGCCGTCCGCCCCGGCGCCGGCCTCCTCCGGCGGCCTGCGCATCGGCTCCGGCCTTGCCGGCGGCAACTGGAGCATCCCGGCCGGTTTCGACGCCGAAGGCTTCGTCGCCGCGGCCCGCCGCAACTTCATCGTGCTCCAGGAAGCCTGGGACAAGGGCGACATTCCGACCCTGCGCTCGATGATGACCGACGAGATGGTGGGCGAGATCCGCAACCAGCTGGCCGAGCGCGAGGCCCACCGCGGCGCCGGCCCCAACCAGACTGACGTGGTCATGCTCGAGGCCCAGCTCCTGGGCGTCGAGGACCTGGGCCACGGCTACATGGCCAGCGTCGAGTTCTCCGGCCTGATCCGCGAGGAGCCCTCCGCCGGCCCGAGCCCCTTCCGCGAAGTCTGGAACATGACCCGCACCAAGGACGGCGAGGACGGCTGGCTGGTCGCCGGCGTGCAGGCCCTGCAGTAAGCACCCCCGCCGGAGCGGGAATAATCGGGGCATGGCCACCACACCCCCGTCCCCCTCCGAGCTGCTCGACGCCTTCGCGGGCAAGGTCCTGCCCGCGCTTCAGCCCCTGCTGCAACCGGCCGCCGGCGAGTTGCGCAACCGCCTCGTGCTGCTCCTGAACCACGTGCTGGGCCGGGAACCCGAGGCCATGGCCCGACTGGCCCGCCAGCGCGGGCAGGTGGTCGAACTGACCTGGCGCGAGCTGCGCTTGCGGCTGCAGGCCACGCCCGCCGGCCTGCTGGACCAGGCCCCCGAGGGCAAGGCCGCCGACCTCACCCTGACCCTCACCGATGAATCGCCCCTGGCGCTGGCCCAGGCCGCCCTGCGCGGGGACAAGCCGGCGGTGCGCATCGCCGGCGACGTGCAGCTGGCCGCCGAGGTCAACTGGCTCGTCGACCATGTGCGCTGGGATCTCGAGGAGGACCTGGCCCGCCTGATGGGGGACGCCCCTGCCCACACCCTGGTGCAGGGCGCGCGCCAGGCCGCCAGTGCCCTGCGCGCCTTCGCCGCCTCGCTCGCCAAGGGTGGCGCGCGATGAGGCGGTCGCTGCGCGTCCTCTTCATCTTCTGGGTCGTGGTCCGCTACGGTCTGGACCAGCTCGCCCTGGACGGCCTGCGCCACCCCGTGCTGCGCGGCCTTCTGCGGCTGCTGGCCCTGGGCCGGCGCCTGGACGCCCCGCGCGGCCAGCGCCTGCGCGAGGCGCTCGAGCACCTCGGGCCCATCTTCGTGAAGTTCGGCCAGGTGCTGTCCACCCGGCGCGACCTGCTGCCGCCCGACATCGCCGAGGAGCTGGCCCTCTTGCAGGACCGGGTGCCGCCTTTCCCGACCGAGGTCGCGGTGGCCACCATCGAGCGCGCCTTCGGCAGGCCGGTGGACCAGGTCTTCGCCAGCTTCGAGCGGGTGCCGGTGGCCAGCGCCTCCATCGCCCAGGTGCATTTCGCCACCCTGCGCACCCGTGAGGGGCAGCTGCGCGAAGTGGCGGTCAAGGTGCTGCGCCCGGGCATGCTCTCGGTGATCGAGAAGGACCTG
>CAZCTU010000384.1:0-1929 GCA_964501495.1 uncultured Ramlibacter sp. | reverse complement strand
CCGCCGCATGCTGATCGGCCGCGAGCTGTTCGCGGAGACGATGTAAACACGGGCGCAGTCGCAACTGGGACAATCCGGTCCATGACCAGAGAACTCGAAGACCTCTTCGCCCACAACCGGGAGTGGGCCGCCCAGATGGAGCAGGAGCGCCCCGGTTTCTTCACCGGCCTCCTGGCGCAGCAATCGCCGCGCTACATGTGGATCGGGTGCAGTGACTCGCGCGTGCCCGCCAACCAGATCACCGGCCTGGAGCCGGGCGAGGTGTTCGTCCACCGCAACGTGGCCAACGTGGTGGTGCCCACCGACCTCAACTGCCTGTCCACCATCCAGTACGCGGTGGACATGCTGAAGGTGGAGCACCTCATGGTCGTGGGCCATTACGGCTGCGGCGGCGTGGTCGCGGCCCTCAATGGCACCCGCGTGGGCCTGGCCGACAACTGGCTGCGTCACGTCAAGGACGTGGCCCGGCGGCACCAGTCGCTGATCGACGCCACCGCGCCCGAGCACCGGGTCGCTCTCCTGTGCGAGCTCAACGCGATCGAGCAGGTGGTCAACGTGGCCCAGACCACCGTGGTCCAGGACGCCTGGGCCCGGGGCCAGTCGCTCACCCTGCATGGCTGGGTGTATGGCCTGTCCGACGGCCTGATCAAGGACATGCACATGACGGTCGACAGCCAGGCCGACCTCGAGCGCGTCTACCGCGGCGCCGTCGGCGCCGTGGGCGGCGCCAAGCGGGACTGAGTCCCTCCCTCCTGGACAGCGGCCCCCTGCGCAGATTCTTTCTGAACAACTTTCCCTAGGAGCACACCATGTCCGAATCCATCGTCATCGTCAGCGCTGCCCGTACCCCCATGGGCGCCTTCCAGGGCGACTTCTCCGCCCTGTCCGCCCATGACCTGGGCGGCGCCGCGATCAAGGCCGCTATCGAGCGCGCCGGCATCTCCCCCGACGCGGTGGGCGAAGTGCTGTTCGGCAACTGCCTGATGGCGGGCCAGGGCCAGGCCCCGGCGCGCCAGGCAGCCTTCAAGGGCGGCCTGCCCAAGTCGGCCGGCGCGGTCACCCTGTCCAAGATGTGCGGCTCGGGCATGCGCGCGGCCATGTTCGCGCATGACATGCTGCTGGCGGGCAGCCACGAGGTGCTGGTGGCCGGCGGCATGGAGAGCATGACGAACGCGCCCTACCTGCTCCTGAAGGGGCGTGGCGGCTACCGCATGGGCCACGAGCGCGTGTACGACCACATGATGCTGGACGGCCTGGAAGACGCCTACGAGGCCGGCCGCTCCATGGGCACCTTCGGCGAGGACTGCGCCGCCAAGTACAAGTTCTCGCGCGAGGCGCAGGACCACTTCGCCAGCAGCAGTGTGCGCCGCGCGCAGGCCGCCATCCAGAACGGCGGTTTTGCGGCCGAGATCACGCCGGTCACCGTCAAGAGCCGTGCCGGCGAGGTGGTGGTCTCGGTGGACGAGGGTCCGGGCAAGGTCAAGCTGGACAAGATCCCGACGCTCAAGCCCGCCTTCAAGAAGGACGGCACCATCACCGCCGCGTCCTCGTCGTCCATCAACGACGGCGCCGCCGCCCTGGTCATGATGACCGAGAGCACCGCCAAGCGCCTGGGCTGCAAGCCGCTGGCCCGCGTGGTCGCCCACGGCACCCACGCCCAGGAGCCCGAGTGGTTCACCACTGCCCCCGTCGGCGCCACCCAGAAGGCCCTGGCCAAGGCCGGCTGGAAGGTGAGCGACGTCGACCTGTGGGAAGTGAACGAGGCCTTCGCCGTCGTGCCCATGGCGCTGATGGCCGAACTGAAGGTGCCGCACGAGATCGTCAACGTCAACGGCGGCGCCTGCGCCCTGGGCCACCCGATCGGCGCCTCGGGCGCGCGCATCCTGGTCACTCTGATCCACGCCCTGCAGGCCCGCGGCAAGAAGCGCC
>CAZCTU010000383.1:0-1933 GCA_964501495.1 uncultured Ramlibacter sp. | reverse complement strand
CACCGCCAGCGACCTCCTCGCCCAGGGCCACACGCCCATGATGGCCCAGTACCTCGCCATCAAGGGCGAGTACCCCGAGACCCTGGTCTTCTACCGCATGGGGGACTTCTACGAGCTGTTCTGGGACGACGCCGAGAAGGCCGCCCGGCTGATCGACATCACCCTGACCCGCCGCGGCCAGTCGGCCGGGCAGCCGGTCACCATGGCCGGGGTCCCCTTCCACGCCGTCGACACCTATCTGGCCCGCCTGATCCGCCTGGGCGAGTCGGTGGCGATCTGCGAGCAGGTGGGCGAGGTGGGCGCGGGCAAGGGCCCGGTGGAACGCAAGGTGGTGCGGGTCGTCACCCCCGGCACGCTGACCGACACCAGCCTGCTCTCGGACAAGTCCGAGGCGGTGCTGCTGGCCATTCATCAGGGGGCCAAACACCGCCTGGGCCTGGCCTGGATGTCGGTCACCCAGGGCGCGCTGCAGCTGGCCGAGGCCGACGGCGAGGCGCTGGAGGCCTGGGTGGCCCGCATCGCCCCCAGTGAAATCATCTACGGCGCCGACGCCACGCCCACCTTCGAAACCCGGATCAAGGCGCTCAAGGGCGCTGGCGTGATCGCCGCCAGCGCCTCGATCACGCTGCGCCCCGCCTTCCAGTTCGACGCCGGCCTGGGCCAGCGCAAGCTGCAGGAGCAGCTGCAGTCGGCCAGCCTGCAGGCCTGGGGCGCCGACGGCCTCTCTGATGCCCATGCCGCCGCCTCCGCCCTGCTCGCCTACGCCGAACACACCCAGGGCCGCGCGCTCACTCACGTGCGCAGCCTGCAGGTGGAGCGCGACGACGAGCTGATCGACCTGCCGGTCGCCACCCGCCGCAACCTGGAGCTGGTGCAGACCCTGCGCGGCGAGGACGCGCCCACCCTCTTCTCCCTGATGGACACCTGCCGTACCGGCATGGGCAGCCGCATGCTCAAGTCCTGGCTGCTCTCGCCGCGGCGCGAGCGTGAGCAGGCGAGCGCCCGCCATGAGGCCATCGAGGCCCTGCGCACCGGCCCCTGGCAGGCGCTGCGCGAGCACCTCTCGGGCATGAGCGACGTCGAGCGCATCACCGCCCGCATCGCCCTGCGCCAGGTACGCCCGCGCGAGCTGGTGGGCCTGCGCCTCTCGCTGGAAAAGGCAGCCGCCCTCGCCCCGGCGCTGGCCGGCCGCCCGGGCCTGCTCTCCACCCTGGCCCAGGACCTGGTGCCGCCGCCCGCCTGCGCCCCGCGCCTGGCCGCCACCCTGCTGGAGGAGCCGGCCGCCATGGTGCGTGACGGCGGCGTCATCGCCCCCGGCCACGACGCCGAGCTCGACGAGCTGCGCGCCATCCAGGAGAACGCCGACGGCTTCCTGCTCGAGATGGAAGCGCGCGAGCGCGAACGCACCGGCATCGCCAACCTGCGGGTGCAGTTCAACAAGGTCCATGGCTTCTTCATCGAGGTGACCCAAGGCCAGCTGGACAAGGTGCCCGAGGACTACCGCCGCCGCCAGACGCTGAAGAACGCCGAGCGCTTCATCACCCCCGAGCTCAAGGCCTTCGAGGACAAGGCGCTCTCCGCCCAGGAGCGCGCCCTGGCAAGAGAGAAGTGGCTGTACGAACAGCTGCTCGACGCCATGCAGCCCGAAGTGGGCGCCCTGAGCGCGCTGGCGCGTGCCCTGGCCTCGCTGGACGCGCTGTGCGCCCTGGCCGAGCGCTCCCTCACCCTGAACTGGTGCCGGCCGCAGTTCATGCGCGAGCCGGGCATCGAGATCCGCCAGGGCCGCCACCCGGTGGTGGAGGCCCGCCTGGCCGAGACCACCGGCGGCAGCTTCATCGCCAACGACACGCGCCTGGGCCCCAGGCAGCGCATGCAGATCATCACCGGCCCCAACATGGGCGGCAAATCCACCTACATGCGCCAGGTCGCCCTG
>CAZCTU010000382.1:0-1953 GCA_964501495.1 uncultured Ramlibacter sp. | reverse complement strand
AGGAGCCCGACGAGATGCGCGCCGCCCTCTGGTTCCTGGCCCTGTTCGGCGTGGCAGTCGCCATCGCCCTGTTCGCCGGCAACAACCAGGGCACGGTCACCGTGTTCTGGCCGCCGTACCGGATCGACCTCTCCCTCAACCTGGTGCTGATGTTGGCGCTGGGTGGCTTCGTCTTCCTCTACGCCGTCCTGCGCGCCCTGTCCGCGCTGTTCGACCTGCCGCGCCAGGCCCTGCGCTGGCGCAACCAGCAGAAGGAGCGCGCGGTGCACGGCCTGTTGGTCGAGGGCATCGCCCACCTGCTGGCCGGCCGCTTCCTGCGCGCCCGCAAGTCCGCCGAGTCCACCCTGGCGCAGGAGCAGGCCCTGCAGGCGGCCCATGTGGCGCTGCCCCATGCCGAGTCCCTCCGTGCCCTGGCCCACCTGGTGCTGGCCGAAAGCGCCCAGGCCCTGCAGGACCAGCCCGCCCGTGACGAGCACCTGCAGCAGGCGCTGGCCTCGCAGCCGGCCCGCGAGGGCGCGCCGATGCGCGAGGGCATCCTGATGCGCGCGGCCCGCTGGTCGCTGGACGAGCGCGACGCCCAGACCGCCGGCCGCTGGCTCGGCGAGCTGCCCCAGGGGGCGGCTCGCCGCACGCTGGCCCTGCGCATGAAGCTCAAGGCCTCCCGCCTGCAGGACCAGCCTGCCCAGGCCCTGGAGACCGCCCGCCTGCTGGCCAAGCACCGCGCCTTCTCGCCGGCGGCGGCCCGCAGCATCGTGCGCGGCCTCGCCATCGACCTGCTCAACGCCGCCCACGACCCGAGCCAGCTGCAGCGCGCCTGGAACGCGCTGGAGGCGGCCGAGCGCGCCATGCCCGACCTCGCCATCCACGCCGCGCAGCGCCTGCAGGCCCTGCAGGGCAGCACCGAGCTGGCGCGCGAGTGGCTGATGCCCGCCTGGGAGCGGCAGGCCGAACTCTCCGACGCGCAGAAGGTACGACTGGTGCAGGCTCTGGAGGCCGGCCTCGACTCCATCGACGGCGCCTGGCTGGCCCGCCTCGAGTCGGCGCAGCGCGCCAACCCGCGCGACGCCAGCCTGCAGTACCTGGCCGGCATGGCCTGCATGAAGCGGCAGCTCTGGGGCAAGGCCCAGCAGCTGCTCACGCAGGCCACGCAAGGCCTGCGGGACGCCCGCCTGCACCGCCAGGCCTGGCGGGCCCTGGCGCAACTGGCCGAGGACCGGGGCGACGCGCAGGCCGCCGCCCAGGCCTGGAAGCGGGCGGCGACGGAGTAGGCACCGCGAGAGGCGCACGCCCGTCCTGGGCCTCGCCATGAGAAGGCGTCTGGCCATGCGCCCGCCAAGGTCATGAAAAAAGCCCGGACCGCGTGAGCGGTGCCGGGCTTTCTCGCCTGGGCCCCGAAGGGCCCGGGCGGGAGGCGATCAGCGCGGGGCGCCGGCCTCGAAGGGCAGCGTGACCTGGGACAGGTCCTTGCGGGTCTCGACCAGGACCAGCGGGCCCTCGTCGATCACCACCACCGGCGGGCGCTCGCGCGGCACGTGCACCGGCTTGGGCTCGGCAGCGATCGCGGCCTGGACCGCGGCCACCTTGCCGGCGTCGGAGTTGACCCACTGCAGACCCGAACCGGTAGCCACCTGCTCGAGGTCGCTCACCGACAGGGTGAAGGGCTGCACCTTCGGCAGGCCCTCGCGGGCGGTGGGAGCGGCCGGGGCGGTGGCAGCGGGCGCCGGCGCCGGAGCGGCCTGCGCACGGGCGGGGGGATCTGGGATCTCGTGCTGGACGAGACCACGGGCGACGCCGTCGTGCACGAAGAGGGCAGTCTCGCCGACGTGGCGCAGCATGTCCGCGGCTGCGCGCTGTGCCAGGGCAGCGAGCGCCTCATGTTCGTCGAGGACGTGGGCCGCCACAACGCCATCGACACCATCGCTGGTTGGATGGCCATGAACGACGTGAGCGGAC
>CAZCTU010000381.1:0-1953 GCA_964501495.1 uncultured Ramlibacter sp. | reverse complement strand
CGATCGACTCGATGCGGGCCTTGGTGTAGGCGCTGTTGGTGTGAATGGGCACTTGCCAGCCGGCGTAGCTCACGGCTTCCATGCCCTCGGCCTGCAGGGCCAGGGACAGGAGACCGACCGAGACCTGCTCGCCGGTGGAGGCCAGCATGTCCAGCTCGCGCTGTACCGAGGCGGTGGTCTGGGCGGGCGAGACCTCCTTGGCCAGGCCCAGCAGGCGGTTGGTCTCGCCGCTCATGGCGCTGGGCACCACGACCATCTGGTGGCCGGCCCGCGCCCACTTGGCCACGCGCTTGGCGACGTTGCGAATGCGCTCGGGAGAGCCCATCGACGTGCCACCGTATTTGTGAACGATCAATGCCATGGGAATGCGAAGGAAAATTGCGGCGAAGGGAAATTGCGCTTCCCGCGCCGGGCGGATGCCCCGGCGCAGGCGGGACGGGCGTCCCGCGCGGAACCGCGAATTATAAGGCTGTGCCAGGGGTGGGCCTGCCGCTCGGCAGGGCGCTGCACGTGGGTGGCGCGCTCAGTCGCTTGCCCCGTCGACCCGGAAAGCCAGCGCGGGGCCGATGCGCTCCACGTGACCCGCCCCGACCCGCAGGCGGATGCGGTGCCCCCGGGTGCGGCAGTCGGCGATCTGGTCCAGCAGTTCCTCGAGCTGGGCGGCACTGGCGGCGCTGTGATGGACCGCGCGCAGCCAGTGCCGAAGCAGGTTGGCCTGGCGCTCCCGGGGCAAGGCCTGGAGCGCGGCCAGCGAGAGGCCCCGGCCCAAGTCCAGGCCGGCGCCCCTCTCCATGCGCGCGCCCTCCTCCCCGTCCGGGTCTCCGTCCACGACCGCCACCTGGGCCACCGCCAGGTCGCCCTCCGCCACCTGCTCCAGAAGCACCTGCGCCTGCGCCGCATGCCGTGCCGAGCGCGCGAAGGTCTCGCGGAACTGCGGGAAGGCGGCCTCCAGCGCCGGCAGCAGCTGGTGGCGGATGCGGTTGCGGGTGAAGGCGACATCCTGGTTGGTCGGGTCTTCGACCCAGGCGATGCCCTCGGCCTGCAGCCAGGCGCGCAACTCGGCGCCGGGCACGGCGAGCAGGGGCCGCTCGAAGATGACGCCCTCGCGCTCGAAGCGCGCCGGCATGGCCGCGAGTCCCGGCAGGCCGGCGCCGCGGCTCAGGGCGAGCAGCAGGGTCTCGGCCTGGTCGTCGGCGTGCTGGCCGAGCCAGATGCGCTGGGCGCCCTGCTCCCGCGCCGCTTGGGCCAGGGCAGCGTAGCGGGCGCGGCGGGCGGCGTCTTCCGGGCTTTCGCCGGGGGCGTGCCGGGCCTGGACCTTGATCACGCGCAGCGGCACGCGCCACGCGTCGCACAGCGCCGCGCAATGCCGCTCGAAATCATCGGCGGCATCCTGCAGACCATGGTGGATGTGGAAGGCCTGCACCCGGCCGGGCGCAAGAACGCAGGCCAGTCGCAAGAGCGCGGTGGAGTCGGCGCCGCCGCTGAAGGCGACGGCCAGGGGATGGGAAGCTGCCGCTGCGCCCAGCCCCTGTGCCTCGCGCGCCGCGCCAAAGGCGCGGGCCAGCGAGGGAAAATGGGTCAGGCGCTCAGCGCCCGCCGGACTTGGTGTCGGTGAAGCGGCCATAGCTTTGCAGCCGCTCGTAACGACGATCGAGCAGCTCCCGGGGCTTGAGGTCGCTCACCTGGCGCCAGGCGTCGCCCAGCGCGCGCTTGAGGAAGGCCGCCATCTGCTTGGGGTCGCGGTGACCGCCGCCCACCGGCTCGTTGACGATCTTGTCGACCAGGCCCAGGGCCTTGAGTCGGTGCGCGGTGATGCCCATGGCCTCGGCGGCCTCGGAGGCCTTCTCGCCGGTCTTCCACAGGATGGAGGCGCAGCCCTCGGGGCTGATCACCGAGTAGACCGAGTACTGCAGGATCAGCACCTGGTCGCAGACGGAGATCGCCCGCGAGCCG
>CAZCTU010000380.1:0-1957 GCA_964501495.1 uncultured Ramlibacter sp. | reverse complement strand
GATCTCGTCCTTGTGCAGCAGCAGCTTCTTGGTGCGCACCGAGTCCGGGTTGACGTGGGTCGACGCGGTCTTGAGCGGGTTGATCTGGCACCCGATCAGGAACAGCTCACCGTTCTTGATCACGACGTAGCCGTCGGTGAGTTGCGCCTTGCCGCTGCGAAGCGCCTTCACCTCCCACCCTTGCAGCACCATGCCGGCCTCGTACTTCTCCTCGAAGAAGTACTTGAACGCCGCCTTCTTGTTCTCGGCGATGCGCGCAGGGGCGTCGGGTTTCTTGGCCATGGGGTGGAAGAGGGGGTCTTGCCGGCTCCCTACAATCGGGACGATCGCTGGGCAGCGATTCGGGCGGACGCCATCGAAAGGGCGGTTCCAGACCCGGCAAGGCCCGCCATTGTCCATGAAATCCGTCCACAAATCCGTCCTGATCTGGTACAGCGCCGAGGAGATGTTCGGCCTCGTCCGGGACGTGGCCGCCTACCCCGCCTTCCTGCCCTGGTGCGACCACGCCCAGGTGCTGGAAGAAGATGCCCAGGGCATGAAGGCCGAGGTCGGCATCGCCTTCGCCGGCCTGCGCCAGTCCTTCACCACCCGCAACACCCATGTGCCCGGGCGCCAGATCGACTTGGCCCTGGTCGACGGGCCTTTCTCGCACCTCGAGGGCCACTGGCGCTTCACCCCGGTGGGCGAACCCGGCGAGCGCGCCTGCAAGGTCGAGCTCTCGCTGGACTACGCCTTCCGCAGCGCCACGCTGGCCAGCCTGGTCGGCCCGGTGTTCGACAAGATCGCCGGGAGCCTGGTGGAGGCCTTCGTCAAGCGCGCCGGCCAGGTGCTGGGCGATTGAGGCAGGAAGCCCTAATGCGTGTGACCGTATCCTGGAGCCCCGCCCCCCGCCAGGTGCGGGAATGGAACCTCGACCTGCCCGAGGGCGTGACGGTGGCCCAGGCCCTGGAGGCCAGCGGCCTGCCCCAGGAATGCCCGGACTGGGAGCGCCAGGGCCTGTCCTTCTCGGTGTGGGGCCGTGCGCAGCCTGCTGACCATCGCCTGCGTGACCAGGACCGGGTGGAGGTGCTGCGTCCCCTGCGGGTGGACCCCAAGGTGGCGAGGCGGGAGCGGTTCAGCCAGCAGGGATCGCGGGCAGCGGGCTTGTTCAGCCGCGGGCCCCGGCGCTGAGCCTGCCGATCAAGGCGCGGCGCAGTCGCTGGCCATGATGCTGCGCAGCCGGGCGGCTTCGGCGCTGCGGGCTGCTTCGTCGAGGATTTCGCGCTCACCCTTGGCATTGGTCGTGGTCAGGCGCACGCCGGAGTCGAGCGTGGCCAGGGCGCTGCGGGCCCGGTTGCAGTTGTCGGCGCGCAGGGCTGCGATGCGTTCCTTCTCGGCCGCTTCGGCCCGTGTCTTTGCCGCGGCTTGTGCGGCGGCGGCGCCGGGCGCACTGGCCGGGCGCCGCGGGGCCGACGCGGCGCTGGCGGCCGCCGCAGGCAGGGGGCCGCCAGCGCCTACCGTTGTGGGCACGGCAGTGGCGGGCAAGTTCGGGAGCGGCTCGACCCGGGGCAGGGCCTCGGGCCAGGCGCCGGTGGGTTGGCGCAGGATGCGGCGGTCGGGCACGTCCGGCGGCGGCGCCCGGTCGCTGAACACCTGCCGGCCATTGGCGTCGAGCCAGACCCAGGGGGCTGCGCTCGAGCGGGGCGCTGCGGTGCCTTTGGCGGCCTGTGCCTGCGCGTGCAGGGGCGCCAGGAGCGTGATGACCGGGAGTGAAAGTGCGAGCGCTACCAGCCTCAGGAGGGCCAGCCGCCAGGCTGTCACTCTGAATATAAAAGTACGAATTCCGTGCATGGGCCGCAGTGTAGGCCTGGATCGCGCCGGATGGTGCAAAAAATGGCCCGCCGGAGGCCACGGGTACAATGCTTTTTTTGGAGCCCCCACCCATGCGCCTACTTGGCAAAGCGCTCACCTTCGACGA
>CAZCTU010000379.1:0-1980 GCA_964501495.1 uncultured Ramlibacter sp. | reverse complement strand
CGGTTGGACTCGATGCCGCCGCAGGCCAGCACGCAGGCCCGGGCGGCGATGCGCTCGCCCTGGACCCAGGCGGCGACAAAACGGCCGTCCTCGATCTCGAGCCGGTCGACCGGCGCGTTGTAGCGGACCTCGACGCCCAGGCGCTCGCAGCTGCGGTAGTAGGCATTGACCAGGGCCTTGCCACCGCCCATGAAGAAGGCATTGGTGCGCGATAGATGCAGGGTGCCGGCCAGCGAGGGCTGGAAGTGCACGCCGTGCCTGCGCATCCAGGGCCGGCAGACCGCGCTGTCGCGGATCACGGTGCGGGCCAGGTGTTCGTCGGTGATGCCCCCGGTGACCTTGAGCAGGTCCTGCCAGAACTCCTCCTCGGGGTAGGCGTCCTCCAGCACGTCCTGCGGCGCGTCGTGCATGCAGCGGATGTTGCGGGTATGGATGGAGTTGCCGCCGCGCCACTCGGGCGGGGCGGATTCGAGCAGCATCACGCTGGCGCCGCTTTCGCGGGCGGTCAGCGCGGCGCAGAGGGCGGCATTGCCGCCACCGATCACGAGGACGTCGAGCATCCAGTGACTCTAGGGCCGGGCCTGGCCTCCGGGAAGCCTGCGACAGGCAGGGGGCCTTCACGATTCGTGAAACCCCGTCCGGGCCAACCCCCGCGGGAACGCCTGCGTGGCGGCAGCCCCTGCCCCGCGGCCCCCCGACCTCAGGGGCTCAACTTCGCCCCGCGCCAGCGCCCCTCGGTCACCAGCTGCCGCACACAGTCAGCCAGCACCACCCGGGCGGCGAGGGCCGCCGGCGAGAGCTCGTCGTCCGACAGGCTGCACAGGGCGTTGGACCGGCGCGCCCCGGTGTCGCTGATCTCGCTGAGGGCGAAACGGGTGTCGGCGTCGGCAAAGCGCCCCACCGCCGCCCAGGGCTGCACCGTGGCCCCCAGGCCGTGGTCGACCGCATCCATCAGCATGGCCAGCGAGTCGACCTCCGCCACCAGCTGCGGCCGCAGCTTGGCGCGGGCAAAGGCCCGGTCCATCGTGCTGCGCAGGCCATGGGGGCCGGTGGGCAGGATCAGTGGCACGCCGCGCAGGCCCGAGATGGACAGGCGCGCCGGCGCCTCCCGGAACAGGTGCGCCCGGGACTGGATCAGATACAGCCGCTCGGTCATGAGGGGGGTGACGCTCCAGCGCTTGGCCGGGTCGGTGTCGAACAGCACCGCGAGGTCGAGGACGCGCGAATTGAGCATGTCGGAGAGGTAGCCCGAGAGGCTTTCCACCATGTGCAGCCGCACGTCCGGGTAGCGCTCGCGCATCGCCCGCATCAGGGGCAGGCCCAGGACGGCGGCGGTGGTGGGCGCCAGGCCCACGGTCACCGTGCCGGTCAGGCGCGCCTGCTGCGCCGCCCGGGCGGCCTGCTCGGCGTGGCGCAGGGCCAGCTGGGCCTGCTGGAAGAAGGCCAGGCCCGCCTCGGTGGGCGACACGCCCTGGGCGCCGCGCTGCAGGAGCCGGGTGGCCAGCTCGCCCTCGAGGCGGCTGATCTGCTGGCTCAGGGCCGAAGGCACCAGGGACAGGTCGGCGGCGGCCCGGCTCAGGCTGCCAAGCTCGACGACACGGACAAAGTAACGGAGTTGTCGGAGTTCCATGGGGATTGCGGCCGACCTCGGCGGCCGGCCGGCTGGGATAATCGCATGGATGGCGAAGAAGCAGCGAATCGTGGTGGGACTGAGCGGCGGGGTGGACTCCGCGGTCTCGGCCTACCTGCTCAAAAAGCAGGGCCACGAGGTGGTCGCGATCTTCATGAAGAACTGGGAAGACGACGACGACAGCGAGTACTGCTCCTCCAACGAGGACTTCGTCGACGCCGCCTCGGTGGCCGACGTGCTGGGCATCGAGATCGAGCACGTGAACTTCGCCGCCGAATACAAGGACCGGGTCTTCGCCGAGTTCCTGCGCGAGTACCAGGCCGGCCGTACGCCCAACCCCGACGTGCTGT
>CAZCTU010000378.1:0-1991 GCA_964501495.1 uncultured Ramlibacter sp. | reverse complement strand
CGACCCCGAGCGCCTGGCCAGCTACAAGCTCACCACCCAGGACGTGGAGGACGCGATCCGCCGCAACAACCTCGAGGTGCCGGCTGGCCGCATCGAGAGCCAGCAGCGCGAATTCAGCGTGACCTCGCAGACCGACCTGATTCGGCCCAACCAGTTCGCGGACATCGTGATCCGCAATGTGGGCGGCTTCCCGGTGAAGCTGCGCGACGTGGCCCAGGTGCGCGAAGGCCCGGCCGACGAGCGCAGCGCGGTGCGCCTCAACGGCCGCCCGGCGATCTCGGCCGGCGTGATCCGCCAGGCCACCGCCAACCCGCTGACCCTGTCGCAGGGCGTGCGCGACATGCTGCCGCGGCTGCAGCAGGATCTGCCACCGGGGATCTCGGTCGAGATTGCCAACGACAACTCGGTCTTCATCGACCGCTCGGTCAAGAACGTCTTCCAGACCATCGTCGAGGCGGTGGTGCTGGTGGCGCTGGTGATCTTCTTCTTCCTGCGCACGGTCCGGGCCTCCATCATCCCCATCATCACCATCCCGGTGAGCCTGATCGGCACCTTCGCCATGATGGCGCTGGCCGGATTCACCATCAACACGCTCACGCTGCTGGCCCTGGTGCTTGCCATCGGCCTGGTGGTGGACGACGCGATCGTGATGCTGGAGAACATCTTCCGGCACATCGAGGAGGGCATGGCCCCCTTCGCCGCCGCCATCAAGGGCGCGCGGGAGATCGGCTTCGCGGTGATCTCCATGACCATGACGCTGGTGGCGGTCTTCGCGCCCCTGGCCTTCACCCCCGGACGCACCGGGCGCCTGTTCGTGGAGTTCGCGCTGGCCCTGGCCGGCTCGGTGGTGGTCTCGGGCTTCGTCGCCCTGACCCTCACGCCCATGATGTGCTCGCTGCTCCTGAGGCACAACCCCAAGCCCAACTTCTTCGACCGTGGCATGGAGCGCCTGCTCACAGGCCTGTCCACCGGCTACGAGCGTCTGATCCGCTGGGTGGTGACCGCGCGCGCAGGCGGTCCTGGCGCCCGCGGACCCCTGGCGTGGCTGCTCCAGGCGCGCTGGCTGGTGCTGCTGATGATGGCCGCCGCCGCCTGGGGGATTGCCACCGTGTTCCCGACGATGAAGCAGGAGCTGGCGCCGATGGAGGACCGGGGCACGGTGCTGGTCAACGTCAACGCGCCGGATGGCTCCACCCTGGAGTTCACCGACCGGTACGTGCGCCGCATCGAGGGCATCGCCTCCAACTACAAGGAGTTCGACCGCGTCTTCGGCAACGTCGGCAGTCCCACCGTGTCGCAAGGCAGCGTAGTGCTGCGCGCCCTGCCCTGGGAGGAGCGCACCCGCTCCACCCTCGACGTGGCCCGCGAAATGGGGCCACGCGTCGGCGGCCTGCCCGGCGTCAACGCCTTCGTGATCACCCCGCCCTCGCTGGGCCAGGGCTTTCGTGAGCGGCCGGTCAACTTCGTGATCCAGACCTCGGACAGCTACGAAAACCTCAACCGGGTGGTGCGCCAGTTCCTCGACGAAATGGCCAAGAACCCCGGCTTCATCCAGCCCGACGCCGACCTGCGCCTGAACAAGCCCGACCTGCGCATCGAGGTCGACCGCGAGAAGGCGGCCGACCTGGGCGTGGGCGTGGACGTGGTGGCCCGGGCCCTGGAGACCATGCTGGGCGGCCGCATCGTCACCCGCTACAAGCGCGACGCCGACCAGTTCGACGTGATCGTGCAGGTGCAGACCGGCGGCCGGTCGACGCCCGAGGACATCGAGAACATCCAGGTGCGTGGACGCAACGAGACCATGATCCCGCTGTCGGCCCTGGTGAAGGTGCGCGAGAGCGTGAGCCCGCGCGAGCTGAACCACTTCGGCCAGCGCCGCTCGGCGTCCATCACCGCCAACCTGGCGCCCGACTACGCCCTGGGCGAAGCGCTGGCCTTCATGAACGCCACCGCCGCCAAGGTGCTCAAACCCGGCTACACCACCGACCTCA
>CAZCTU010000377.1:0-2012 GCA_964501495.1 uncultured Ramlibacter sp. | reverse complement strand
GTCCTGTTCGCCGAAGGCGGCGGCGGCCGGCCCGGTGACGTGGACATGAACGTCATCGCCGGCCTGAACAACCACACCTTCAGCCAGTACGCGGCGCTCTCGGGCAAGGTGCCGGTGGTGGGCATCGTCCACGGCCGCTGCTTTGCCGGCAATGCCGCCCTGCTCGGGTGCAGCGACGTGGTGATCGCGACCCGCGCCAGCAACATCGGCATGGGTGGCCCGGCCATGATCGAGGGTGGTGGCCTGGGCGTCTTCCCGCCCGAGGCCATCGGGCCGAGCGCGGTGCAGTCGGCCAACGGAGTGATCGACATCCTGGTGGAGGACGAGCGCGCGGCGGTGGCCGCCGCGCGCCGCTACCTCGCCTACTTCCAGGGTCCGGTGGCCGGCTGGGACTGCGCCGACCAGCGCCTGCTGCGGCATGCCATTCCCGAGAACCGCCTGCGCGCCTACGACGTGCGCGAGGTGCTCGCGCTCGTGGCCGACACCGGCTCGGTTCTGGAGCTGCGCCGGGGCTTCGGCGCCGGCATGGTCACCGCGCTGGCGCGCATCGAAGGACGGCCGGTGGGCGTGATCGCCAACAACCCGCAGCACCTGGGCGGCGCCATCGACCCGGACGCGGCCGACAAGTGCGCCCGCTTCATGCAGCTGTGCGACGCGCACGGCCTGCCGATCGTCTCGCTGACCGACACGCCCGGCTTCATGGTGGGCCCCGACATCGAGGCCCAGGCCCAGGTGCGCCACACCGCGCGCATGTTCGTCGCCGCCGCCCACCTGCGGGTGCCCTTCTTCGCGGTGGTGCTGCGCAAGGGCTACGGCCTCGGCGCCCAGGCCATGACCGCGGGCGGCTTCGACGCGCCGGTGTTCACCGTGTCCTGGCCCACCGGCGAGTTCGGCGGCATGGGCCTGGAGGGCGCGGTGCGACTGGGGTATCGCAAGGAGCTGGAGGCCGTGCCCGAGGGCCCCGAGCGCCAGCGCCTGTTCGAGGAGCTGGTGGCGCGCCAGTACGCCAACGGCGAGGCGATGCAGATGGCGCAGACGCTGGAGATCGACGCGGTCATCGACCCGATGGAAACCCGCGCCTGGCTGGTGCGGGGCCTGGACAGCGCGGCGCGGGCCACCGCCGAGGCGGGCCAGGCGCCCGGCCGCTTCGTCGACACCTGGTGAGGGAAGCGGTGCCCGCAGGCGCGGGTGTCCGCTGAACGTTCCCGGGAATGGGCCCGGGAACGCGTCCGGGACCAGGCCTGAGGCTCAGGCCTCGTAGACGATCTGCGCCTGCCCGCCTTCGGCCTGCGCCATCCAGCTGGCCAGGGCGGCATCGCTGGGGAAGAAGCGCGCGCCCTCCCCCAGTTGCAGCTCGGCCACCGCCTCGGGGCGCTGCAGCGACAGCCGCACCGGCAGGCCGCGCACCAGTTCGCCCGCCTCGCTCTCCTCGCGCACCGGCGGGAATTCGCGCAGCAGGCGCTGGATGTCCGGCGCCTTGCCGTTGACCGCCACCCGCAGGTACTTGCCAAAGCGGCAACGGGCCGAGGCCAGGTCCCACACCTGCTGGATGGACAGGCGCAGGCCGCCGGAGAAGCGGTCGTTCTGGCACTTGGCCATCACCACGATCAGCTCGTCGTCCTTGAGCAGGTTGCGGTTGGCGTTGATCAGGGCCTCGTCGGCGGTGGCCTCGAGCACGGCCGACTTGTCGTCGAGCTTGAAGATCGCCAGCTTGCCGCGCTGGGCGTTGATCACCCGCAGGTCGCTCACGATGCCGGCGATCAGCACCGGCTCGCGCGAGTCCTTCAGTTCCTCGATCGGCCGCTTGACGAAGCGGCGCACCTCGGCGGCCACCTCGTCGAACAGGTGGCCCGAGAGGTAGAAGCCGACCGCGGTTTTCTCCTGGGTGAGGCGCTCCTTCACGCCCCAGGGCATGACGTCGGCCAGCGGCGGCTCCTCGTCGCTGGAGCCGTGGCCGCCATCCATGTCGAACAGGCCGCCCTGGTTGGCGTTGGCCTCGGCGGCGGCGGCGA
>CAZCTU010000376.1:0-2017 GCA_964501495.1 uncultured Ramlibacter sp. | reverse complement strand
ACTGGTGGAACATGGGCGAGTGGGTGGCATCGCTGTCCACACGGTAGGTGCGGCCCGGGGCGATCACGCGGATCTCGGGCATGTCGCCGGCCTTCAGGGCCGCGGCGTGCTTCTTGATGTGGGCGTGCGCATAGCGCACCTGCATCGGGCTGGTGTGCGGGCGCAGGTTGTAGGGGATGCCGTCCTCGCCCTTGAGGTCCACGTAGAACGTGTCCTGCATGGACCGCGCCGGGTGGTTGGGCGGGTTGTTCAGGGAGGTGAAGCTGTGCCAGTCGGACTCGATCTCGGGGCCGTCGGCCACGTCGAAGCCCATGCTGGAAAAAATCTGCTCGATGCGCTCCATCGTCAGGCTCACCGGGTGCAGGCCACCGGGTTCGCGAGCGCGGCCGGGCAGCGTCACGTCCAGGGCTTCGGCCTGGAGCTGGCGCTCGAGCTCGGCATCGGCCAGGGCCTGGCGGCGTGCGCCCAGGGCGGCTTCGATCGCCTGCTTGGCCTGGTTGATGGCGGCGCCGCGGGTCTTCTTCTCCTCGACGCTCAGGGCGGCCATGCCCTTCATCAGCTCGGTGATGCGGCCGGTCTTGCCGGTGAATTGCGCCTTGGCGTCTTCCAGCTGGGCCGGGGTGGCGGCAGCGGCGAAGGCCGAACGGGCGGCGTCGACGATGGAATCGAGTTCGTTGCTCATGGGAGAGAAAAAAACAGGGCTAGTGCCTTGCAAGCCCTAGCCCTGTCCAGGTTGGTTGCGACCGGTACTGGCGCCCCCGAGAGGGCGTCAGCGCCGAACGTGAACTCAAGCCGCCAGCTTGGCCTTGACTTGCTCCACGATGCCGGCAAAGGCGGCCTTGTCATGGACGGCGATATCGGCCAGGACCTTGCGGTCGATGGCGATGCCGGCCTTGCGGATGCCGTTGGCGAACTGGCTGTAGGTCAGGCCCAGTTCACGCGCGGCGGCGTTGATACGGGCGATCCACAGCTGGCGGAAGACGCGCTTCTTGGCGCGGCGGTCACGGTAGGCGTACTGGCCCGCCTTCATCACCGCCTGTTTGGCGATGCGGAAGACGTTGCCGCGACGACCGCGGAAGCCCTTGGCAAGGGCGAGAACTTTCTTGTGGCGGGCGCGGGCGGTAACGCCGCGTTTGACGCGAGGCATAGGTGACTCCTTGTTCGTCCAGTGAGATCAGAGGCCCGCGAACGGGAGCATCTGTGCCATGTGACCCATGTTGGTCTCGTGCACGGTGACGGCACCGCGCAGATGGCGCTTGTTCTTGGTGGTCTTCTTGGTCAGGATGTGACGCTTGAAGGCTTGACCGCGCTTGACGGTGCCACCGGGACGAACGCGAAAACGCTTCTTCGCGCTGCTCTTGGTCTTCATCTTGGGCATGTGACTGCTCCTTTTTCGATTCGTGCTCGTGAGGCGTCCGCGAAACCAACCGCGGAACTTGCTGGCCCCGAGCCACTTGTGGGGCGGAATGTGCCGCGGCTCGCGCCGTAACAACCTTCCACCTGCCGCGCCCGCAGCGACCAACCGCAGGCGACGGAACCCGGAATTATCGCACAACCTAAAGGGCTCATCACCCCTGCGCCGCCCCTCGGACGCGTGCGGACAAGAAAAAAGCCCCCGAAGGGGCTTTGGGCAGGGTCTCCGGAGGAGACACCGAGGGGGCCTCCGGGCCGGAGGCGCTCCCTCGGGGCCACGACGCGCGGTCAGGCGCCCTGGCTCTCGGCCGGTGCGGGGGCGCCTTCGGCCTTGGCCGGGGCAGCGCCGGGCTTCTTGCGGCCAGGGGCGATCATCATGATCATCTGGCGGCCTTCCAGCTTGGGGAACTGCTCGACGATGATGCTGTCGGCCAGCTCGTCTCGGATCCGGTTCAGGAGGGCCAGGCCTAACTCCTGGTGGGTGATCTCGCGGCCGCGGAAACGCAGGGTGATCTTGCACTTGTCGCCGTCGCCCAGGAAGCGGCGGATGTTGCGCATCTTGATGTTGTAGTCGCCGTCGTCGGTGCCGGGACGGAATTTCACT
>CAZCTU010000375.1:0-2019 GCA_964501495.1 uncultured Ramlibacter sp. | reverse complement strand
AGACCTCTGCGCTGCGCCGGATGGTGTTGCTGTCGTCGATGACCAGCACGCGCAGGAGAGGCGGCGCCGGCTCCGCCTGGGGCGGCCTGGGTTCGACGGAGGCCGCGAGCGGGCTCGCGGAAATGGCCGGGTTGGCCGTGGATTCGTTCACGTGTCGCTGCTCCCTGAAAGCCTCTGCGGGCTGGCGAGGGCGCGACCGGAAGATCGTGAACTGCGGGATCGGATCGGTGGGGCCTGCCGCCGCTGACTACGGGCGGGAGGCGGAGGACGCGCCCTCCTTAGATCTGGACCATTTCGAAGTCTTCCTTGCGGGCGCCACACTCCGGGCAGGTCCAGTTCATGGGAACATCCTCCCAGCGGGTGCCGGGGGGAATATTATTCTCAGGAACCGGGTCCGGGTGGCCGACGGCTTCGTCGTAAATCCAGCCGCAGATCAGACACATCCAAGTTTTTGCTTCGGTCACAGCTTAAGGGTGCTTCCAAGGGAATGCAACGATTGTATCCACCTCAACCGCCACAAGAATTCTCAAGATGCACATCAGTGATCAGAAAAGGCCGTTGGGCATGCAGATGATTCCCGACACCGACTCGGTCCGCCAAGCCGGCTCGGTGAACGACCCGTCGTCCGCCGCTTCCGACACGCAGGACGCGGACGAGGCCCAGACCGCGGGCGCTGAAGGCGACGCCGGTCCGCCCTGCGTGATGAGCTTCAACGCGAGTGACCCCAGCGGCGCTGCTGGACTTGCCGCGGATGGGGTGACCATGGCCTCGGTCGGTGGCCATGCGCTGCCAGTGGTGACGGGCGCCTACGCGCGCGACACCGCCGAGGTCTTCGACCACTTCGCCTTCGACGAGGACGCGGTGGCCGAACAGGCCCGCGCCATCCTCGAGGACGTGCCGGTCCTGGTGATAAAGGTGGGCTTCGTCGGAAGCCCCGAGACAGTCAGCACGATTGCAGAAATCGCGGCCGACTACGCCGACGTCCCGCTGGTTGCCTACATGCCCGACCTCTCCTGGTGGGAGGACGCGCAGATCGAGGCCTACCTCGACGCCTTCCGCGAGCTCATGCTGCCGCAGACCACGGTGCTGGTGGGCAACCACAGCACGCTCTGGCGCTGGCTGCTGCCCGACTGGTCGGGCGACAAGAGCCCGAGCGCGCGCGACATCGCCCGCGCCGCCGGCGAGGCGGGCGTGCCCTACACCCTGGTGACCGGCATCCCGCTGCCGGACCAGCACATCGACAACGTGCTGGCCTCGCCGCAATCGGTGCTGGCCAGCCGCCACTTCGAGCGCTTCGAGGCGGTCTTCTCCGGCGCCGGCGAGACGCTCTCGGCCGCGCTGGCCGCGCTGCTGGCCACCGGCACCGACCTGGTCGCCGCCACCGAAGAGGCGCTCGAGTACCTCGACGAGGCGCTGGACGCGGGCTTCCGGCCCGGCATGGGTCATGTGGTGCCCGACCGCATGTTCTGGGCCCAGCCGGAACCGGCAGAATCCGAAGCGGCGACGGAAGAGGAAGCCCAGACCCTGCAGGTGCTGGACATGCCCGCTCCCGACACCAAGCACTGAGCGCGCCAGGTCGCTCACGCTCACCTCCACGTCGCCTTCCGCATCCGACTTTCCACGCGCCGACCGGCGCACGACGACTGAATGACTTCCCCGCAAGACCGCAACGAGCAACTCTTCGAACGCGCCAAGGCGCTGATCCCCGGCGGCGTGAACTCGCCGGTGCGCGCCTTCCGCGCCGTCGGCGGCACGCCCCGCTTCGTGCAGCGCGCGCAGGGCGCCTATTTCTGGGACGCCAATGGCAAGCGCCACATCGACTACATCGGGTCCTGGGGCCCGATGATCCTGGGCCATGGCCACCCGGCGGTGCTCGAAGCGGTGCAGAAGGCGGCGCTCGAGGGCTTCTCTTTCGGGGCGCCCACCGAGCGCGAGGTGGAACTGGCCGAGGCCATCGTGAAGGCCGTGCCCTCCATCGAGATGGTGCGCCTGGTGAGTTCCGGCACCGAGGCGGCGATG
>CAZCTU010000374.1:0-2021 GCA_964501495.1 uncultured Ramlibacter sp. | reverse complement strand
CTCGCGCTTTTGCGCCTCGGAGAAGCCGGTGGTGCCGATCACCGCCTTGACGCCCAGCTCGCGGCAGACCTTGAGGTGGGCCAGGGTGCCCTCGGGGCGGGTGAAGTCGATCAGCACGTCGGCGTTGGCCAGGCCGGCGCGCAGGTCGGCGGTGACCGGCACCCCGCTGGCGTGGCCCAGGAAGGCGCTGGCGTCATTGCCCAGGGCGGGGCTGCTGGGAAGGTCGAGGGCGCCGGTGAGGCGGCAGTCGTCCGAGTTGCGCACGGCCTCGATCAGCATGTGGCCCATGCGGCCGGTGGCGCCGGCCACGGCCACACGATGGGAGGGGGAAGTCGCCATGGGAGTGTTCTCGTCGTTGTGCAGGCGGCCCGGACGCGGTCAGCGCGCGGGTGTGGGGGCGGGACCGGGCGCGGGCGCCGGGGCCGCCGGGCGCGCGGAAGGCGCCGAGGGGGCGGACGGCTCGAGCGGCGGGTAGCGGCCAGCCGAGACGCCGGCCGGCTGCGCCGGGGCGGAGGCGGCCTCGCGCTTGGGCGGCGCGAAGCGCGAGAGCTGAGCCTCGGTGGCCTCGAGCACCGGCACCTTGGCGGGGCGGCGCTTGTCGACCGAATCGGCGAACTCGGCCTCGGTGGGCGGGGTGTCGCCCTCGATGCGGTCGAGGCGGTCGTCCTTGAAGAAAATGCTCAGGCGGAAGGCCTGGGGCTCGATGCCCTGGCGCCGCAGGGTAAAGGCGTAGTCCCAGCGGTCGCCGTGGAAGACGCTGGTGACCAGCGGCGTGCCCAGGATGTCCCGCACCTGCTCGCGGGTGATGCCGGGGCGCAGGAATTCGACCTGCTCGCGCGAGATGAAGTTGCCCTGGACGACCTGCGGCCGGTACGGCTGCACCACGCCGGCCACCCGCTGGCCGGCCGAGTCGAGGCTGCCGCAGCCGGGAAGCAGCGCACCGAAGGCCCCGCCCACCGCCAGGACCAGGGCCAGGCGCGCGCGCCGGGTTGCGCGCGAGCCGAGGTCCGGACGAGTGGCCGAAGGAGTGGCCGGACGGGAAGAGACGAGGGTGGGAGCGGGCATCGCGGAGGCGTCGCGGATATGATCGAACGATTGTAGCGGCGCACCCCTTGGCCACAGGCTGTCCGGGGGCTGCCCGTGCAGGGTCGTCCGTTCGGCCCGCGAAACCGGCAAGGCACTCCCAGCGGTAAGGCATCGAACCCGGCAACATGGCGAACATCGACGAACTCAAAAGCACCGGCCTCAAGGCGACGTTGCCGCGACTCAAGATCCTGGACGTGTTCCAGCGCGGTTCACTGCGCCACATGACCGCCGAGGACGTCTACCGGGTGCTGCTGGACGAGCGCTCCGACATCGGTCTGGCCACCGTGTACCGGGTGCTGACCCAGTTCGAACAGGCCGGCATCCTCTCGCGCAGCAACTTCGAAAGCGGCAAGGCCGTCTACGAACTCAATGAGGGTCAGCACCACGACCACCTGGTCTGCCTGGACTGCGGGCTGGTCGAGGAGTTCTACGACCCCGAGATCGAGACCCGCCAGCAGAAAGTGGCCGCGGCCAAGGGCTTTGCCATCGCCGACCACGCGCTGAGCCTGTACGCCCACTGCACCAAGACCGACTGCGCCAACCGCCCGGCGACCAACGGCTCACCCCTGTCGCGCGCGCGGGGCTGAGCCCCTCAGTCGCCGTCGCCTTCCTCGGCCTCCATGGCGCGGCGGTGCCGCTCCACGAACTCCTGGTAGGTGTCCACGCCCCGCATCTGCAGGATGGCGTTGCGCACCGCGGCCTCCACCAGCACGGCGATGTTGCGGCCGGCGACCACCTGGATCACCACCTTGCGGATCGGGACGCCCAGCACGTCCTGCAGCAGGGGCTCGGAGGGCAGGCGCTCGTACTCGCGCTCCAGCGTCTCCTTGCGCACCAGGTGGACGATGAGCCGCAGGCGCATCTTCCGGCGCACCGCCGACTCGCCGAAGATGGCGCGGATGTCGAGCAGGCCGATGCCGCGCACCTCGAGCAGG
>CAZCTU010000373.1:0-2031 GCA_964501495.1 uncultured Ramlibacter sp. | reverse complement strand
CGCCTGTGGGACTTCCACCTGCCGCGCGAGGCCAGCCTGCTCAAACCGCACGACCCGGCCCATTTCGAGCGGGTGCTGCGTGAGCGGGTGGCCCATCCGGTCCATCCCTGAATCACCCCCGCGACTGCACCGGCATGCGGCGGCGCGTTAAATTCCGCTGATGAAGTTGAATATCGTCGCACCCCGCACCGGCCTGGCCTGGGTCCGTACGGGGCTGCGCACTTTCTTTCGCCAACCCCTCGCCCTGACCGGGCTGTTTTTCATGTACACGACCACGGTGCTGCTGCTGGCGGTGGTGCCGGTCGTGGGCGTGGTCATCGGCGGCATGCTGGTGCCCGCCGCCAGCCTGGGGCTGATGGCCGCGACCGCCGAGGCGGAGAAGGGGCGCTTTCCCCTGCCCTCGGTCCTGCTCAGCGCCTTCCGGGCCGGCCGGCAACGTCTGCGCGCGATGCTGACGCTGGGGGCGGTTTATGCGGCCAGCTCGCTGCTGGCCACCGGCCTGGCGACCCTGCTGGCAGGCGGCGCGCCCGAGCCCAGCGCGGCGGCCGGTGCCGACGCGCAGACGGCGGGCCTGGAGCCCGCCCTGGGTCTTGCCCTGCTCTTTCATCTCCCCCTGTTCGCCCTGTTCTGGCACGCGCCCGCGCTGGTGCACTGGCACGGCGTGTCGCCGGCCAAGAGCCTGTTCTTCAGCGGGGTGGCGGTGCTGCGCAACCTGGGCGCACACCTCCTGTTCGCCGCCAGCTGGCTGGCGCTGTTCCTGGTCGTGGGCAGCGTGTTCGGCACGCTGGGCGCCCTGATCGGCGGCGCCGGTGCGGCCCAGGCCCTGGTGCTGCCCATGGCCCTGGTGCTGGCTGCGATGTTCTCCAGCTCCATCTACTTCAGCTTCCGCGGCTGCTTCAGCGCCAACGGCCCTGAAGTGGAGGACCTGGCGAAGGCCGCCTGACCCTGGCGAGGCGGCTGCCTCAGGCAACCGGCGTGAGCTTGGCCACTGACAGGGCCAGCCACTTCACCCCGTGGCGATTGAACTTGACCTGGGCCCGCGCGTCGTCGCCCGCGCCCTCGATGGCCAGCACCGTGCCCTCGCCGAACTTGTTGTGAAAGACCTGCAGGCCCGCCCGCAGCCCGTGCGAGGGCTCGGTCTTGCGCACCGGCACCGGCGGGCTGGCGAAGCGCTCGGGCTCCGACCGGCTGGAGCCGCCGCCCCAGCTGCGACCGGCGCCGCCACCGGAATAGCCGCTGCGCTGGCCGTAGCCGCCGCCAAAGCCCCCACCCCCGCCGCTTCCGCCATACCCTCCGCCGAAGCCGCCCTGCCCCATGCCGGCACTGGCGAAGCCCTGGTGCTTGGGCGTGAGCCACTTGAGCGCGTGCTCGGGCAGTTCGTCGAAGAAGCGGCTGCGGACGTTGTAGCGGGTCTGTCCGTGCAGCAGGCGGGTCTGGGAGTAGCTCAGGTACAGGCGCTTGCGGGCCCGGGTGATGGCCACGTACATCAGGCGCCGTTCTTCCTCCAGGCCCTCGTAGTCGGCCATCGAGCGCTCGCTGGGGAACAGGCCCTCTTCCAGGCCGGAGACGAAGACGCAGTCGAACTCCAGGCCCTTGGCCGCATGGACCGTCATCAGCTGCACCGCGTCCTGGCCGGCCTGGGCCTGGTTGTCGCCGGCCTCGAGCGCGGCGTGGGTGAGGAAGGCAGCCAGGGGCGAGAGGGTCTCGCCGGTCTCGGCGTCGGGCGCGAGGCTGTCGCCGGCGGACGCGTTGACGCCCGGCAGCGGCAGGTCGAGCAGGGGCGCGGACAGGTCCAGCCCCTGGCTGGCGGGGGACTGGGTGAGGCCGGCGGAGGCCGAACCCTGTTCGTCCAGCGGCAGGGCCACCGCGTCGCGGCCGAAGCCCTCCTGGGTGACGAAGCTCTCGGCGGCGCTGGCCAGTTCCTCCAGGTTCTCGATGCGGTCGGCGCCGTCGCGGTCGGCGCGGTAGTGGTCGACCAGGCCCGAGTGCTGCAGCACCAGCTCGATGATCTCGCGCAGGGTCAGGCCCTGG
>CAZCTU010000372.1:0-2036 GCA_964501495.1 uncultured Ramlibacter sp. | reverse complement strand
GCCAGTTGTCCACCTCGGTGGTGGTCATCAGCTGGCCGCCCTGGGCGATGCCGGTGATGAGGAGGGGTTGCAGGTTGGCGCGGGCGGCGTAGATGGCGGCGGTGTAGCCGGCCGGGCCCGAGCCCAGGACGATGACTTTGGCGTGTTGGCTGCTCATGTGGGTAAAACTCCCGGGTCGCCCCCCAAGGAATGGGCAGGCGGGATTACATTCGTTCGAATCGGCCAAGTATCGCCCGGTTTGCAGCAGCGGGCGCCAAGGCTTCTCGATGGCCGCGATTGTAAAAACCGATGACCTGAGAACCGATGGCCCAACCGATCGGGAAACGCCATGTCCATGCTGTCCAACCTCGAGCTGATTCGGCGGGTCCCCCTGTTCGCCCTGCTCACGAACGCCCAGGCCGAAACCGTGGCCGACGCGGTGGTCAAGCGCCGCTTCAAGCGCGGTGAAGTCGTGGTGGAGCAGGGCGAGAAGTCCAACACCCTGTTCATCCTGCTCACCGGCCGGGCCCGCGTCATCAGCGCCGACCGGCGCGGCCGGGAGGTCATCCTGGCCACCCTGCAGCCCGGCGACTACCTGGGCGAAATGAGCCTGATCGACAACCAGGCCCACTCGGCCACCGTCCGCGCCGAGATCCAGACCGACATGCTGGCCCTGGGCCGGGCCGAGTTCGCCCGCTGCCTCCCCGACAACAGCTCCATGGCCTACGCCATCATGAAGGGCCTGGTCCTGCGCCTGCGCCAGGCCGACCGCAAGATCGAGTCCCTGGCCCTGATGGACGTGTACGGCCGGGTCGCCCGGGCCCTGCTCGAATTCGCCCAGCCCGATAGGGAAGGCCGCCTGGGCATCCGCGACCGCATCTCGCGCCTGGACATCGCTAAGATGGTCGGGGCGTCGCGCGAAATGGTCAGCCGCGTGATGAAGGACCTGGAAGGCCGGGGCTTCGTCGAAACCCGTACCGACGGCTCCATGCTGATCCGGGAGCAGCTCTCCACGCTAGGCTAAGCTTTGGGGTTGATGACGTATTCGCTCAACACCCTCGAAGACCGCCGCTCCTCCTCTGCGCAGAGTGCCGCCACGCCGCGCGCCGCCCTGGGCCGCTTCGGCCAGGAAATCGCGCTCCTGGCCGGTGCCCTGGCCCTGGTGTTCTGGTGCCTGGCCCTGGTGACGCATTCCGCGCAGGACGCGGCCTTCTTCACCTCGGGCGCGGGCACGCCCACCGCCAACTGGGGCGGCCGCCTGGGCGCCTGGCTGGCCGACGCCAGTTATTTCCTGCTCGGGTACTCGGTCTGGTGGTGCGTCGCCGCCGGCCTGCGCACCTGGTTCGCAGCCCTGGCCCGCTGGCTGCGCGCCGACGACGCGGTGCCGGAGGACGAGGGCCTGTTCGCCACCCCGCGCCTGCAGGGCCGCCAGCGCCTGCTGTTCTGGCTGGCGCTGCTCGTTCTCCTGTGCGCCAGCGCCGGCCTGGAGTGGTCGCGCCTCTATCGTTTCGAGCCCCGCCTGCCCGACCATGCCGGCGGTGCCCTGGGCTGGCTGGTCGGCCCGCTGGCGGTCCGCTGGCTCGGCTTTTCCGGCTCCGGCCTGCTGGCCCTGGTCGCCGTGGTGCTGTCGTCCGCCGTGGTCCTGCGCTTTTCCTGGGGCATGGTGGCCGAGCGCATCGGCGCCCGCATCGATGGCTTCTTCGAGGCCCGCCGCGAGCAGCGCGAGATGGCCGAGGACCTGGCCCTGGGCCAGCAGGCCGCCCGTGAGCGCGAGGAAGTGGTGCAGGAGGAACGCATCGAGATCGAGGAGCACCACCCGACCCCTGTCCTCATCGAGCCGGTGGTGGTCGAAGTGCCCAAGAGCGAGCGCGTCGCCAAGGAGCGCCAGAAGCCCCTGTTCCAGGAGCTCAAGGACAGCAACCTGCCTCAGGTCGACCTGCTCGACGCTGCGCAGGCCCGCCAGGAGACCGTCTCCGCCGACACCCTGGAGATGACATCGCGCCTAATCGAGAAGAAGCTCAAGGACTTTGGCGTCGAGGTGCGCGTGGTGCTGGCCC
>CAZCTU010000371.1:0-2048 GCA_964501495.1 uncultured Ramlibacter sp. | reverse complement strand
TCGCACTCCTGGACCAGCTTGCCTGCCTGCGGTGCGATGCGCCCGGCCTCCAGCAGCGCGTGGGCCGTGCCCAACGTGGGGTGACCTGCAAAGGGCAGTTCCGATTGGGGCGTGAAAATCCGGACCCGGTAGTCGGCGCCAGCGTGTTCTGACGGCAGCACGAAGGTGGTCTCGGACAGGTTGGTCCAGAGGGCGATGCGCTGCATGGCCTCCGTCGTCAGCCCCTGGGCATCGAGCACCACGGCCACCGGGTTGCCCCGGTAGGGCTGGTCGGTGAACACGTCGACTTGCTTGAAGGATCTGGCGGCCATGCGGAAAGCGGTGATTGTCGTCACCCGCCAGCTTACCAAGCCAAATGGGAGCCGGCGGGCCCGAGCATCGGGCCGGCCCGGCACCCTAGCCGTGCAGCCGCGAGCTCTTGGGAAGATGCGCCATCAGGAACTCCATCTGGTCGGCCAGGATGCGCCGATTGCGCAGGATGAAGTCTTCCCACAGGCTGGGCACGTAGGGCGCGTACAGCAGGGGCATGCGAGCCTGCTCGGGGGTGCGGCTGCTCTTGCGGTGGTTGCAGGCGCGGCAGGCGGTGACCACGTTCATCCAGTGGTCGCGCCCGTTCTGGGCAAAGGGAATGATGTGCTCGCGGGTCAGCTCGGTCTCGCAGAAGTGGCCGCCGCAGTAGGCGCAGACGTTGCGGTCGCGGGCGAAGAGCTTGCCGTTGGTCAGGCCCGGCTTGAGGTCGAAGGGGTTGATGCCCGGCACGCCCTTGGTGCCGATGATGCTGCTCACCGCGATCTGCGACTGCAGGCCGGTGACCGCGTTGTGACCGCCGCGGAAGACGGCGATGGGCGTGCCGGCCTCCCAGCGGACCTGGTCGGCCGCGTAATGGAGCACCGCCTGCTCGAGCGAGATCCAGGACTGGGGCAGCCCCTGGGCGGACAACTTCAACACCTTCACGAGGAAACGCCTCCTTGCCGGGTGGGGGACCTGGCGGCGTTCCGGAGCAGCGTCCGAAGGGAGTTCGGACGCCGGCGCCCGGTGCCGGGCCACGGTTGGCTTTCGCCGTCACAATATAGCGCGTTTCCCGGGCCTTTCCCGTGCGGGGGCCTCCCCGCGCGGCGCCTGCCCGCCCGGGGGACACGGCCCCTTCCAGACACCCCAGATGCAGATCTTCCGCGGCTTCCACCATCCCGGCATCGCGCCGGCCTGCGCCCTCACCATCGGCAACTTCGATGGCGTGCACCGGGGCCACCAGGCGATGCTGGCCCTGTTGATCAACGAGGCCCGCCACCGCGGCGTGCCCAGCTGCGTCCTGACCTTCGAGCCCCACCCGCGCGACTACTTCGCCGGCGTGCACCGCAAGCCCGAGCTGGCCCCGGCCCGCATCGCCACCCTGCGCGACAAGCTCACCGAGCTGCGCGCCTGCGGGGTGGACCAGTGCGTGGTCCTGCCCTTCGACGAGCGCCTCTCCAGCCTCTCGCCCGAGGCCTTCATCGACGACGTGCTGGTCAAGGGCCTGGGCGCCCGCTACGTGCTGGTGGGCGATGACTTCCGCTTCGGCGCCCAGCGCGCCGGCGACTACGCCATGCTCGATGCCGCCGGCGCGGCAAGAGGCTTCGACGTCGCCCGCATGAACA
The DNA here is from genome assembly GCA_964501495.1 of uncultured Ramlibacter sp. Lineage (GTDB taxonomy): Bacteria > Pseudomonadota > Gammaproteobacteria > Burkholderiales > Burkholderiaceae_C > Ramlibacter. Next base: position 414 of record CAZCTU010000371.1, on the reverse strand, counting down.
GCTACCAGGTGCATGGCCTGCGGGTGTCCAGCTCGGCGGTGCGCGAAGCCCTGGCGCGCGGGGACATGGCCGCCACCGCCGCCCTGCTGGGCCGGCCCTATGGGGTCAGCGGCCATGTGCTGCACGGGCGCAAGCTCGGCCGGGAGCTGGGCCGGGACGCCGGCTTCCCCGGGGGCTTTCGCACCCTCAACCTGCGCTTTGCCCACTGGAAGCCGGCCGCCAGCGGCATCTTCTGCGTGCACGTGCGGGGCCTGGGCCGCCCCGAGGACCCGCCCCTGGAAGGCGTGGCCAACCTGGGGGTGCGGCCCTCGCTGGACCCCCATGACGTGAACGGCGGCCGCGTGCTGCTGGAGACCCATTGCCTGGACTGGCCGGCCCACCTGGGCGCCGAGGGGGGCTACGGTAAAATCATCC
>CAZCTU010000370.1:0-2054 GCA_964501495.1 uncultured Ramlibacter sp. | reverse complement strand
AGCCGCTCTCGGCGGGTGCAAGATAGACGGCATCGGGCAGGCCGAACTCGTCCTCTATGCATGTGATCCGCACTCGGCCGTCGGCCAGCGTCCCGTAGCTGATCTGCGCGACCCGAAGGATCAACTGCTCGATCCGCAGCTCGGGCCAGGAGAATCTGAACACGTCGCCGATGTTGAGGCTGGCGGCCGTGCGGTTGGCCACCAGCGTGATTTTCGCCAAGGCGGACGACAACTGCCGGAGATCCCGCATCGCAAGGCGTGCGGCCAAGGCGCCGTTGGCCACGCCCTCGTAGCTGACCTTGGCATCCTTGATTTCCCCCAGGGAGCGCTCGATGCCGGCGATGTCCTGCACCGAGATCGACACGCTCTTGTCGGTCGTGCGGTCGTGATAGGACAGCGTGACCTGATTGACCAGCTCCTCGGGCAAGGTGCGCTCGAAGGACTCCAGCCGGATCACGTTGGTCTGGTTCAGCTCCAGCAGCGTCGCCGGATCGTAGTCGTCGCGGGTGAGCTTCAGCGTGAAGAGCCCCGTGCGCGGGCTCACGTAGATCGAGCCGTCGATGTGCTGCAGGATGCGCTCGATGAAGGCCTCGATGTCCTGCTGCTGATCCCACAGGATCGACAGTCCGAAGTTCTCGGCGTAGAGGGTGTCGGCGGCGGCGCGGAACGAGGCGTCGTCGATCTCGGCCGAGCTGTAGCCCCGGCCCCAGGTGCGGTCGGTCAGGCACTCATAAATGATGTGCGCCGGATTCATGTCGCCCGCGATGGCGGCCTTGTCCGAGTACCACTGCGGCGAGCCGTCGGATCGGCGGATGATCCGCGTGACTTCCGCGCTCCAAGGCTTGATGTACGGGTTCATCGCCGACAGTTGCGGCTGGCGCAGTACCAGCGACACCACGCCCCGGAAGGCCGGCACGTTGGCGCCCAGTTTGGCCACGAGGTAGTCGTTCTGGCCGTCCGAGGCGTTGCCCATCACCAGATCCACGGCGCCGACGACGCCCCCCTCGCGGTCATCTCCACCGAATAGGTCGGGCTGGTTGATGGCGATCCGTCCGCTGGACGTCAGCGATCCCGACCACGCCGTGCGCTCGCCGACCACGATCCTGTTCAGCGAATCGACCGGGCCGTGGCACAGCGCCAGATGCATCCCCGCGTAGTAGCGGTAGCCGACCGTGACGCTCTTGCTGCCTTTGCCGCCGCCGCTCATGCCTCGGCTCCCTCATTCGTTATGGAAGCGGCCTGCTGCTCGACGTACTCGGCCAGCCGGATGGCCATCGCATCCCCGGTGGCCCGCAGCCAGTCGGTGCTCACTCCCTGCTGGCGGAACAGATCGAAGGTCACCCCGTCGCGCGGAAACCAACGGCGCAGCCCGGCGTTGCAATAGCCGAGGGCCTTGGCGTCGAGATGGGTAGCAATCATTTCTTGCCGCCTCCCTTGGTCTTGATCGGCGTCGTGCGCACATCGCCGAACCAGACGCAGTTCGGCTGCTTGATCGTCCGCGTGCCGAACAGCACCGGGATCGGGCTGTCGGTCGCGGCGACCGGTGCATCGACATCGCCGGGTTGCGGCGTGGTGGTTTTGGGCTTCGGGGCGAGCAGCGACGACAGGACCGTCGTGATCACCCACACGATCAGGTATTGCCACATGGAAAAGCCTCAAACGATGGCGTCCCCGGTGAAAGGGTTCTTCACCGGGATGTAGGGGAAACCGCCGTAGTTCAGCTGGTTGCCGAACTTGGCGGCGCAGGTCGCGAGCGTGTGGTCGCAGCCCGGATAGGCCTCGAACGCATCGCCGGCTTTTAAGCCTGGGATCGGCGCCGAGAGGGTCACCGCGCCGCCGGAGCTGGCGACGATCATTCGCTGCGCCCCGGCGGCCATCAGCCGGCCGCCGACGAACCAGGCAATCGGCTTGGGCAGGAAGACCGAGGCGGTCACCTCCAGCCCCGCCACGCTCTCGACGATGCCGGCGGTCTTGTAGTCGGCCGCGTTGACCTTGCAGCCGCCGTGGTACAGCGGGTGGCGGCAGTTGATCTGGTAGTTCGCCCGCCGCCCCGA
>CAZCTU010000369.1:0-2056 GCA_964501495.1 uncultured Ramlibacter sp. | reverse complement strand
GCGTGAGCAAGCAGGCCTGGGCCGACTGGCTCAAGCACCAGACCATGCTGGTCAACGAGAACCGCCTCAACCTCGCCGATCAGCGCGCCCGCGAGTACCTCAAGCGCCAGATGGAAAGCCACTTCTTCGGCGGTGGCGCCGAGCAGGCGGCTGGCTACGTGCCGCCCTCGGCCTGAGCCTTCGGTCACGCAACGCCCCGGCCTGCCTGCCGTCCTCCGCGCGCCCCTGTCATGGCCCGGGCCGCTGGCTTCGGTCCTGACCTCGGGCTACGCCGACAGGCACGGGGTAATTCCCGCTCTTGAACATCCCCCACGCCCTGGTGATCGGCGCCGGCCTTGCCGGTGCGGCCGCTGCATCGGCCTTGGCGCGCCGGGGCTGGCAGGTGCAAGTGCTCGACGCCGCACCCGAGCCCGCCACCGGTGCTTCGGCCCTCCCTGCCGGGCTCATGGCCCCGCACCTCTCCGCCGACGACGGCCTGCTCTCGCGCCTCACCCGGCTCGGGATCCAGACCACCCGGGCCGAACTCGGGCGCCTCACGGCCCTCGGCCTGCTCCACGAGGGGCAGGACTGGCGATGCGACGGCGCCCTCGAGCACCGCATCCGCAGCAGCCGCCCCCCGGCACTTCCTGAAGCCGCCACCGGCGGCAGCCGCCCGGCCACCGCGAATGAACGGGCCGCGGCCTCCCTGCCGCCCGACGCCGCTGCCATCTGGCACCCGCAGGCAGGCTGGGTTCGGCCCGGCGCCCTGGTCCGCGCCTGGTTGTCCGAACCGGGCGTGACCTTCCGTGGCGGCGCGCGCGTCGAACGACTGGTTCGCGTCGAGGGTGAGTCCCACGGCCGCTCGGCGGACAGCCTGGGCACATCGCAAGCTTCGCAATCAACATCCGGACCACCCCAGGCCCGCCATGCGATTTGGCAGGCCGTGGACGCAGACGGCCAGGTCCTCGCCGAGGCTTCCCTCGTCGTCGCCGCGGCCGCCCTCGGCAGCGGCCCGCTCCTTGATGGCCGCCTGCGCCTGCAGCCGGTGCGAGGCCAGGTCTCCTGGGGCTTGCGCGCCGAAGGCGAGCCGCTGCCACCCTTTCCGGTCAACGGCAGCGGCCACCTGCTCACCGCCGTTCCCCTGCCCGAGGGGCTGGCCTGGCTCAGCGGCTCCTCCTACGGCCACGGCGAGACCGGCACCGAGGTCCGCCCTGAGGACCATGCCGCCAACCTCGACCGCATCCGCGCCCTGCTGCCCGCCGCCGGCGAGGGCCTCGCTGGCGCCTTCGCCTCCGGCGCCGTCCGCGCCTGGACCGGCGTGCGCTGCGCCAGCACTGACCGGCGGCCCCTGGTCGGCGCGCTCGGCCCGGACGCCCCCGGCCTCTGGGCGTTGACCGCGCTGGGCTCACGCGGGCTCACCCTCTCGGCCTTTTGCGGCCAGCTCCTGGCGGCGCGTGTGGCGGGAGACGCCCTCGCCCTTCCCCCCGAGCTTGCAGTCGCTCTGGACCTGGCTCGGCAGGGAAACGGCCCTTCTCCCGGCTGACCGCATCTCTCCGCCGCAGCCCGCGCCAATCCTGGCGAATATGCATATCCGGATAAGGCGCGAACAAAAAAATAGTTTGGATTCATAAGGCGCGTCCCTACAGTCGCGCCCCATGTATCAGTACACCGACTTCGACCGGCAATTCGTGCGCGCGCGCGCCGCCCAGTACCGCGACCAGCTCGAGCGCCGCCTGAGCGGCCAGCTGGCCGAAGAAGATTTCCGCCCCCTGCGCCTGCAAAACGGCTGGTACGTCCAGCGCTTCGCGCCCATGCTGCGGGTGGCCGTGCCCTATGGCGAGATCGCCAGCCGCCAGCTGCGCGTGCTCGCCCGCATCGCCCGCGAGTACGACCAGCCCTCGGCCGAAGTCTTCGAAGGCGCCCGCCAGCGCCAGGACTCGCTGGGCCCGGTGCCCCTGCCCGGCGGCGGCTTCGCGCACTCGCGCCTCACCGTCGGCTATGGCCACTTCACCACCCGCCAGAACGTCCAGTTCAACTGGATCCCGCTGCCCAAGGCCGCCGAGGTGATGGAGCTGCT
>CAZCTU010000368.1:0-2065 GCA_964501495.1 uncultured Ramlibacter sp. | reverse complement strand
CCAGGTCGCGCCGGGCAAGCGCCCCTTCCACACCATCATCCCGGCCTTCCTCACCCGGGACGGCCAGCCGGTCATGAGCTTTGGCGTCATGGGCGCGAACATGCAGCCGCAGGGTCACATGCAGACGGTGGTGCGGATGGTCGACTTCGGCCAGAACCCGCAGGCTGCCTGCGACGCGCCGCGCTGGCGCTTCAACGCCGGCCTCGAGATCAACGTCGAGCCGCAGATGAACCCGGCCACCGTGCAGGGCCTGCAGGCGCTGGGCCATCAGGTCGGCGTGATCCACGACAACTACCAGGACTTCGGCGCCGGCCAGTTCATCTGGCGCGCGGGAGACCCGGCGGTCGAGGGCTATGTCTGCGCCAGCGACTCGCGCCGCGATGGGGCCGTGGCAGGCTTTTAAAATCCAGTCATCTCCGCCGGGTCCAGCCGGCGTCTCCCGGGTCCTTGCGCTGCGCGCGGCCCGTCTCGACCTTCTTCCCCGCTTCCATGTCCCTGTTCAAGAATCTCATCGCGTATCGCATCGGCGCCGGCTGGTCCGCGCCGTCCCTCGCCGCCCTCGAGGAGGCGCTGCAAGGCGCCGCCTTCCAGCCCTGCGGCCCGACCGAGCCCCTGTCCGTGGGCTGGGTCTCTCCCCGCGGCCAGGAGCACGGCGCGATGGCCGAGGCCATCGACGGCCACTGGATCCTGCGCCTGGCGGTCGAGCGCCGCGTCGTCCCCGCCAGCACCATCCGTGGCGAGCTCGAGGCCCGTTGCAAGGCGATCGAGGCCGAGCAGGGCCGCAAGCCCGGGCGCAAGGAAAAGCGGGACCTCAAGGACGAGATCGTCCAGACCCTGATGCCCCGCGCCTTCACCAAGCGCTCGATGCACTGGCTGTGGCTGCACCCCGAGGAGCGCCTGCTGGTGGTGGGCGCGGCCAGCACCCGCGGCGCCGAGGCGGTGCTGCAGCCCATCGTCGACCTGATGGCCGACCTGCGCCACGTCATGCCGATCTCGCCGCTGCACACCGCGATGTCGCCGGCCGCGGCCATGTCCGAGTGGCTGTCCACCCAGGAGCCGCCCGCGGGCTTCGCCATCGAGCGCGAGCTCGAGCTCAAGGACCCGGGCGAGGAGCGCTCGGTGGTGCGCTACGCCCGCCACCACCTGGCGCTGGAGGAGATCGGCCAGCACATTCGCGAGGGCAAGCTGCCCACCCGCCTGGCCATGAACTGGGAGGACCGCCTGTCCTTCGTCCTCACCGACACGATGGCGCTCAAGCGCCTCGCCCTGTCCGAGGTCGACAAGGCGCCGCCCGGCGAGGAGCGCTTCGACGCCGACGTGGCCATCACCACCGGCGAGCTCGGCGGCCTGATCGCCGGTCTGATCGAGGCCCTGGGGGGCGAGGCGCCGCCGGCGATGACCGTTTCGGGCGCGGTCGCCGGCCAGATGCCCGAGGCGGTGCCGGCCTGAGGCCCGGCACAAGCGCCCCGGGCGGCAGGCTCACCGACTTGGCTACGATGGAGGGCTGAGTCCCCGTTCCGGGCTTTCCCGGGGCGAGGGCCGAGATCTACGCCCCAGAGCCACGCCAGATAGCCACGCCATGTCCCAGCCCGTCATCCCCTTCGCCCAGCGCCTGTCCAACGTCGAGACCTCCGCCATCCGCGAGCTGTTCAAGCTCCTGGGCAAGCCCGGCATCATCAGCTTCGCCGGCGGCTTCCCCGACAGCGCCATGTTCGACGTCGACGGCCTGCGCGAGGCCAGCCAGAAAGCCCTGGCCGACAACCCCGGCGCCGCCTTGCAGTACGGCGCCACCGAGGGCTTCGACCCGCTGCGCGCGCAGCTGGCCGCCTTCATGCAGACCAAGGGCGTGAAAGCCATTTCGGCCACCGACCTCATCGTGACCACCGGCAGCCAGCAGGCGCTGGACCTCCTGGGCAAGACCCTGGTCGACCCGGGGGACAAGGTCATCGTCGAGGGCCCGACCTTCCTGGCCACCATCCAGTGCTTCCGCCTTTATGGCGCCGAGGTCATCTCCGCACCAGTCGATGGCGAGGGCGTGCAGGTCGACAAGCTCGAGGCGCTGATC
>CAZCTU010000367.1:0-2073 GCA_964501495.1 uncultured Ramlibacter sp. | reverse complement strand
CCGGCCAAGGTGCAGAGCGCGCTGCTGGAGGTGATGCAGGAGCGCCAGGTCACCATCGCCGGCGAGAGCCACCGCGTGCCCTCACCCTTCCTGGTGATGGCGACGCAAAACCCGATCGAGACCGAGGGCACCTACCCGCTGCCCGAGGCCCAGGTGGACCGCTTCATGATGAAGGTGCTGGTCGACTACCCCAGCGAGGAGGAGGAGTACGTCATCGCCCAGCGGGTCACCGGCCCGAAGGTGGACGTGACGCCGGTGGCCACCACCTGGCAGCTGGCGGCCCTGCAGAAGTCCGCGCGCGAGGTCTACCTGGACCCCTCGTTGCTGCAGTACGCGGTGAAGCTTGTCTCGGCCACCCGCCGGCCCGAGCGGCACGGGCTGGAGGAAATCGCCCGCTTCATCACCTACGGCGCCAGCCCGCGCGCCACCATCTCCCTGGCCGAGGGCGCGCGCGCCCTGGCACTGATGCGGGGGCGCAGCTACGCCCTGCCCGAGGACATGAGCGACCTGGTGCACGACGTGCTGCGCCACCGGGTGGTGCTGTCGTACGAGGCGCTGTCGGAGGGCATGGACGCCGACGCGCTCATCACGCAGATCATGGCCCGCATCCCGGCGCCGGCGCGCCCGCTGGAGCATGAGGCGCAGATGGCGGCCTGAGCGGCGGCGCGACCCCCTCTGCCCATGCCAACCGCCATGCCACCCGTCATGCCGAAGGCCCACGACGCCGCTCCCGCCACGGCCGCACCCACAGGCCGGGCCGACGCCCTGCTGCGCCGCCTCGAGTGGAAGGTGATCCGCCGGCTCGACGGCCTGCTGCAGGGCGACTACCGCACCCTGCTGCGCGGCGCCGGCCTGGACCTGGCCGACCTGCGCGAGTACCAGGCCCATGACGATGTGCGGCACATCGACTGGAACGTCACCGCCCGCCAGGGCCAGCCCCATGTGCGCGTGTTCACCGAGGACCGCGAGATGGCCGCCTGGTTCCTGCTGGACCTGAGCCCCTCGGTCGACTTCGGCTCGGGCGAGCGCGCCAAGCGCACGGTGGTAGCCGAGTTCACCGCCGTGGTCTCGCGCCTGCTCACGCGCCATGGCAACCGCGTCGGCGCCCTGCTCTATGGCCAGGGTGTGGACACCGTCATCCCCACCGGCAGCGGCCGCCGCCATGTGCTGCGCCTGCTGCATGCGCTCGAGGGCCGGCCGGCCCTGGCCGAGGGCCGGCCCACGCAGCTCAAGGACCTGCTCGACGCGGCCGCCGGCCTGGCGCGGCGGCGGTCCACCGTCTTCGTCGTGTCCGACTTCATCAGCGAGCCCGGCTGGGAGAAGGCCCTGGCGCGCCTGGCCCAGCGCCATGAGGTCGTCGCGGTGCGGGTGCTGGACCCGCTGGAGCTCGAGCTGCCCGACCTGGGCCTGTTGACCCTGCGCGACGCCGAGACCGGCGAGCAGCTGCTGGTGGACACGCACGACAAGGCCTTCCGCCACCGCTTCGCCCGGCTCGCGGCCCAGCGCGAAGCGCAGTTGCGCGAAGGCCTGGCCCAGGCCGGGGTGGACACCCTGGAGCTGGCGACCGACGGCGACCTGGTCGACGCGCTGGTGCGCTTCGTCGACATGCGCCGTCGCCGCTCCCGCCTCTCGGGCGGGAGCCTGCCGGCGCATCTTCAGCCCGCGAGCCGGCCCGCTGCCGGCGTGCCGGGCCTCGCCTGAACCGGAGCCATTCCCATGCATTTCCTCTGGCCCCAACAACTCTGGCTGCTGCTGGCCCTGCCGGGCCTGGTCCTGCTCTATCTCTGGCTGCAGGGCCGGCGCAGGAAGCTGGCCGTCCGCTACGCCTCGCTTTCGCTGGTGAAGGAAGCCATGGACCGCGGCCCGGGCTGGCGCCGGCACCTGCCGCCGCTCCTGTTCCTCGCGGCCCTGGCGGTGATGCTGCTGGCGGCCGCCCGGCCGGTGGCCGTCATCACCCTTCCCTCCACCCAGCAGACCATCATCCTGGCGATGGACGTCTCGGGCAGCATGCGCGCCACCGACGTCCAGCCCAACCGGCTGGTGGCGGCGCAGAACGCGGCCAAGGCCTTCCTC
>CAZCTU010000366.1:0-2076 GCA_964501495.1 uncultured Ramlibacter sp. | reverse complement strand
AGGCGAAGCGGCGGCGGAAGGCCGGGTCGATCTGCTCGATGCGGTTGGTCACCCACAGCGTGGGCACGGGGTTGGACTCCAGGATCTGGTTCACCCAGGCCTTGCCGCTGACGCTGCCCGTGGGCGGCGCCACCACCTGCTCGGCCCGCGCCATCAGCTGCGCGGCCTCGGAGCTGATGGGGGGGAACACGTCCTCCACCTCGTCGAACAACAGCGCCGCCTGCGCGCTGCCCTTGAGGAACACCTGCGCGATCTGCAGCGAGCGGTAGCGGTCCCGGCCCGACAGCGAGTTGCCGTCGCGGTCCGCGTACTCCACCTCGAACAGCTCCAGCCCCGCGGCATGCGCCACCACCTTGGCCAGCTCGGTCTTGCCGGTGCCGGGCGGGCCGTACAGCAGCACGTTCACGCCCGCCTCCTTGCGCGCCACCGCGTTGCGAAGCAGGGCCGCCAGCACCTGCGCGTCCTCGCGCACGAAGTCGAAGTCGGACAGGGCCAGCGCGCTCTTGGCCGAGGGCCGGGTGAACACCGCCATCAGCTCGGCCTGGTCCCGGTATTCGCGCATCAACACCGGGGGCAGCTTTTCGCTCACCTTCATCAAATCGGCGAGGTCGGTGATGTTGTGCTCGGAGATGAGGTTTTCCACCAGGCCGATGCGGTCCAGCCGTGAGCCGGCGCGCAGCGCCTCGCCGATCTCGGCCGGGGGCACGCCCGCGAGGTCGGCGAGGGTGGCGTAGGCCTCGGGGGCGTTGTTCACCTTGAACTCGACCAGCAAACTGCGCAGGTCCCGCTGGTAGCGGGCCAGGGTGCCATAGAGCAGGAGCGCGCGCTCGGCCCGATTAAGCTGCAGCAGGCGCGAGAGCGCGTCGATGTTCTTCTCGACCAGGGTCGACTGTTTCTTCAGCGCGTGGAAGAGCCAGTCGCCGGTCGAGGCCAGCACCGAGAGCAGGTCCTTGGGCTGGTCCTTGGCGTACTCGTCGAGGTAGAAGAACAGCGTCCCTTCCTCATAGGGTCCGCGCCAGGCGCCGTGCCGCTCGAGGAATTCACGGTCGGAAAGCGGCTCGTGGCCGCGCCAGAACTCGTTGCCCTGGCAGCGGCGGACGAGGAATTCGCGCAGGCGGGCCAGCACCGGCAAAGGCCACACCAGGTGGCGGCCGGCCAGGGCCAGCAGGCCGTTGAGGTCGCGGCGCAGGTTGAAGCGGGCGCCCTGGCGCGCCGCCAGGGTCAGCACGAAATGGGAGCACATCAGGTCCAGCACCGGCGTCTCCTTGAGACCCGGCGAGGTCAGCACCTGCATGTCGAGCGAGCGCCTGGGCATGAAGCCTCCTGCTGCGGATGCCGCGGACGATAGCGTGACGCAACCCGGGTGGGAACCCCCTCGAAGCAATCAATTGCGACGGCATTCCCCCGCGTCTTTCCGGGGCTCCGGCCAGGCCCCGGGCGGAAGTTAGAATCGCGGGCATTGCGCTTCCCCGGTGGGGAGGCCCCAGACAGGAGATCCGCATGTCCAGCCAACCCCAGAACCCGTCCAGCGACATTCCCCACGACCCGATCGAGGACGTGGTCCACAGCGTCCCCGTCGTCCTGCCGGTCGCCGGTGCGGTGCTGATGTTCCTGCTGGCCTTCATCGCCATCTACATGGCCTGATCCAGGTCCCGGCCGCTGCCCCCGAAGGGGTGCCGGCCTTGCCGCACGGTCCACCCGACGGCCCGCGTTCGCAGTTGCGACGCGGGCCGTTCGCCTTTCCGGACCCACTTTTTCCGACCGACTTTTCCGGACGCAGGCGGGGCCGGACACCGTCCCCTGAATGCTTTGGCGCTCACATTTCCCGGACCTCATGCGGCCGGCATAACGTCATGCAAGTTTTGCATGGAATCGCGGTGTAACGGAAGGCCGATCCGGGGGGGGCTCCCTACAATTCCCCGACCGAATCGGCGTCTGAAGCCCGTCCGCAGCCCGATTTCCCAAGGGTCACGCCCCACCCCGCCCACTCGCGGGGGGCCGTCGCCCTTGGGAAATCCGGTTTTCAACTTCAGGAGCTTTTTTCATGAACTCTCCCGCGATGCAGGGCCTGTCCCT
>CAZCTU010000365.1:0-2097 GCA_964501495.1 uncultured Ramlibacter sp. | reverse complement strand
ACGCTGATCGTCAAGGGCGGCACCATCGCCATGGCGGCCATGGGCGACGCCAATGCCTCCATCCCGACGCCGCAGCCGGTGCACTACCGGCCGATGTTCGGCAGCTACGGCGGCGCCCTGCACAAGTCGTCCATCACCTTCGTGTCGCAGGCGGCCCTGGCCGCCGGCATGCCGGCCAAATTCGGATTGAACAAGGTGGTCAGCGCCGCCAAGGACATCCGCCGGGTGCGCAAGCAGCACATGGTCCACAACGACTGGCTGCCGAAGATGGAGATCGACCCGCAGACCTATGCGGTGCGCGCCGACGGCCAGCTTTTGACCTGCGAGCCGGCCCAGGTGCTGCCCATGGCGCAGCGCTACTTCCTGTTCTGAAAGCGCCGTCCCGCCGCTCACCACCGCCCGCAGCCCGAGACCCCGGCCCACGCCTTGGGCTCGACCCGTTTGGCCCCGCTCTGCGGCCCTGCATACGGCGACGGGCAGGACGCCTTCGGTTTGCTACCCTGCATGACATGCTGATCGCCAACAAGCTCATTCCCGGCGGACGCGGGCTCGCACCTGCGCTCGTCAAACGCGCCCCGACCCTCGAACTCGACTGGGACCTGCGCCAGAAAAGCCGCTTCGAGGGCACCGACTCCTCCGGCCGGCAGCTGGGCGTCTTCCTGCCCCGCGGCTCGGTGGTGCGCGGCGGCGACGTGCTGGTGGCCGAGGACGGCACCCTGGTCCGGGTGATCGCAGCACCGCAGCAGGTGCTGGTGATCACCGCCTGCCCGCAGCACGGCACGCCCTTCGACCTGACCCGCGCCGCCTATCACCTGGGCAACCGCCATGTGCCGATCGAGCTGCGGCCCGACCGCCTGCAGATCGAACCGGACCATGTGCTGGCCGACATGCTGCGCGCGATGCACCTGATCGTGAACGAGGCCGACGCGCCTTTCGAGCCGGAAGGCGGCGCGTATGGCGGGCACGGCGGGCATAGCGCCCATGGGGGTCATGGGCATTCGCATGACCACGACCACGGTCATTCACACGGGGCCTCGCACAGTCATTCCCACGACCAGGGCCATGACCATTCCCACGGGCACACCCATGGCCCCGGCTGCGGTCACGACCACTGAAGGCGGCGACGCCGCCCTCCTCCACCTGATCTGGCTGGCCTCGCCGGCCCTGCCGGTCGGGGGCTTCTCCTATTCCGAAGGCCTGGAGGCGGCGGTCGACGCCAGCCGGGTGACGAATGAGGGCAGCGCCGCCGACTGGCTGTCCGACCAGCTGCACCTGACCCTCGCGCGTGCCGACCTGGCGGTGGTCGCCCAGGCCCTGGCGGCCTGGCGCGGGACTGGCACCGAGCCCGCGTGCGAGCCCGACGCCGTTCGCCTGCGCGAGCTCGACGACTGGGTGCTGCGCACCCGCGAGACCCAAGAGCTGCGGCTGCAGTCCGAGCAGATGGGCCGCTCCCTGGTGGAGTGGCTCAAGTCCGTGCGGCCCGAGCACGCCGCCCGCGCCGCGGCCCTGGGCCACCTCACCTACCCATTGGCCTACGCCCTCGCGGCCCAGGCCGCGGCGGAGGCCGGCGCCAGCACCCGCGCCATCTGCCTGGGCTTTGCCTTCGGCTGGGCCGAGAACATGGTGCAGGCCGCCATCAAGGCCGTGCCCCTGGGCCAGAGCGCGGGCCAGCGCATGCTCGCCCGCCTCGCCCGAGAGATCCCCGCCGCCGTCGACACCGCGCTTGCACTGGACGACGACGCCCGCCAGTCCTTTTCGCCCATGCTGGCCGTACTCTCGGCCCGGCATGAACACCAGTACTCACGCCTGTTCCGATCATGAGCCTGCACCACATTCCCCACCGCACCAAGAAACTGCCGCCCCTGCGCGTGGGCATCGGCGGCCCCGTCGGCTCCGGCAAGACCACCCTGCTCGAGATGCTGTGCAAGGCCATGCGCGAAAAGTGGGACCTGGTGGCCATCACCAACGACATCTACACCAAGGAGGACCAGCGCCTGCTCACCGTGAGCGGCGCGCTGCCGGCCGAGCGCATCATGGGCGTGGAGACTGGCGGCTGCCCGCACACCGCCATCCGCGAGGACTGCTCCATCAACCTGG
>CAZCTU010000364.1:0-2109 GCA_964501495.1 uncultured Ramlibacter sp. | reverse complement strand
GCCGCCGGCCAGCGTCTGCGCCCCATCCTCATGACCACCGGCGCCATGGTGCTGGGCGCGGTACCGCTGGCGCTGTCGACCGGCGCCGGTGCCGAGAGCCGTCAGCAGATCGGCTGGGTGATCGTGGGTGGCATGTCCCTGGGCACGCTGCTCACCGTCTTCGTCGTGCCCACCATGTACACCCTGTTTGCCCGTAACAAGGTGCCGGGTGCGAACAAGGCCGAGGCCCGGGAGGGCGCCGCCCATGGGCATGACGCCCACGGCCAGGCCGCGCCCGCTGCCCCGAGCCCGGCCCCGGCGCAGGCCGCGTCCCCCGACGCCGCGCGCGCCCCCGAGCTGATCGCGAAATAAGGAAGCGCGCCGACACGCGCGCTGCCGGCCCGGGCCTAGGCTGCCCTCATCCCGTTCCTTTCTGGAGACATGCGATGAGACAGCTGCCCAAAGCCATCCCCGAGCTCGACGGGGGCCTCTTCTTGCCCCGCCCGGTCGTCGAGCTGCTCGATGCGGTCCTGATCGAGCGGGAGCGCGAGTTGCGCAAGGCGGACCCGTCCGGCGAAACCCTGGACCTGCGCGTCCTGACCGAACTGCGACAGCTGCTGCGGCTGAACGGCCTGCGTCTGCCGGTGCCTCCGGCGCGCGAGCTGCTGGGGCTGGCCGATCCGCAGGCCGAGGCGGTGAGCCGGAACCTCGTGCGGGGTTGACGGTCCGAGCCTGGGGTGTTCAGAGCGCGCCATTGCGGCGCGCACGCCTTCCCAGGCGCCTTCCGCTAGCGGCCCTGGCCTGCGTAGAGGGTTGCGGCCAGACCCTCGGCCACCTGAAAGTCGGCGGGCTGGTTCAGGTTCAGGAAGGCGTGATCGTCCATACCGGGGCGATCGAAGTCCACCCGGACCGCGCCGGCCCGTCGTGCCCAGTCGCCGGCCCGTTGCCCGCCCTCGGCGAGGAATCGGGTCAGTGCTTCCTTCAGGTTCCGGTGCAGCAGGCAAAACACGGGCTGCGGCCGCAAGGGCAGCGGGTCGCGGCCGCTGTCGGGGTCCAGGGCAGGTGCCTTCGCCTGCGGTGCCTCGGCCCCCTGAGACCCTGTGAGTGAGGCGCGCGACGCAGAGCGGCTCCAGGCCACCGCCATCGGCGCCGATCCGTTCTCTCGCGCGGTGATTCCTGCCGCCAGCCGTGCCACCAGGTCTTGCGGGAAGAAAGACGCATCGCAGGGCACGACCATCAGCCACTCGGTGGGGCATGCCGACAGCCCCGCCAGCACTCCGCCCAGAGGACCCGGGAATGCGGCCCGGCCCATCTCCAGGTCCGGCCACACCGGTACGCCCAGCCCGCGGTAATCCTGAAGGTTCCGGTTCGCGCTGATTGCGAGCGTTCTGACCTGCGGCCGCAGGCGCTCGAGCGCATGCCAGGCCAGAGGGCGGCCCGCCAGCGGCAGCAGGCCCTTGTCGACGCCTTCCATGCGTGTGTCCTGCCCGCCGGCCAGCACCAGCCCGGTGATGTCTCGGGCGGCGATCATCCGCCGATGTAGCTCATTTCCACGCGGCGCGTATCGGCAGCCGGCCCCGTGCCGGCCGCGGGGGCGTCCTGCCGCGCCGCGCGCAGCTCGGAGTAGCGGTCCGAGCGGCCCTGCCAGAGCCCGGCGATGGCGGCGGCCAGGTCCTCGTCGGAAACGCCCGTGCCTTCGCCTGCCGGGGCAGCGCCCGCCGTGTTCCCGCGCAGCAGGCTGCGCAGGTCATGCCCCTGGTGCGCAAACAGGCAGGTATAGAGCTGGCCCTCGGTCGACAGGCGCGCTCGATTGCAGTCGCCGCAGAAGGCCTGGCTCACGCTGGCGATGACGCCGATCTCGCCGCCGCCGTCGGCATAGGCCCAGCGCCGGGCGGTCTCGCCCGGGGCGCTGGGGGGCAGGGGGGCCAGGGGCATCTCGGCGGCGATGCGCCGCACGATTTCGTCGGCCGGCAGCACCTCGTCCAGTTTTTTCCCCACAAGGTCCTCGGCGCGTGCGTACAGCAGGCGTTCCTCGGGGGAGATGACCTCGATGTAACGGCCGTCCTCGTCGATCACGAACAGCAGGTCGGGGGAGGCCCGGGTGATGGCGCGGCGCAGGCCCTCGCTGCG
>CAZCTU010000363.1:0-2114 GCA_964501495.1 uncultured Ramlibacter sp. | reverse complement strand
TCGCGGTCCTGGTCCTGATCGTGTGGTGGACGATGTTCTCCGGCCGGCCCGGGGGCGAGCGGCCCGAGGAGTCCGGTCAGGGCAACGGCGACGACGGTTCCGGCAAGTCCGGCTGAAACACGTGGCACGGGCCACCCAAACCCGGGTTTCACCTGCCATGCAATTGTCAATTTGATTTTGATAATGCGGGCTTGCCCCGGCAGGCCTCCGGCATCGGCTCGGGATTCGCGGGAGCACCCTCACGCGTCCAGGTCATCACACCATGCGAATTCTTCTCTGGCCTCTTGCCCTCGCTCTGTGCGTGTGCGCTGCGTCCGCCTCCGCCGAAGTGCGGGAGAGCGAATTCGGCAAAGACGAGGGATACCCCTTTGAAATGGGGTGGCCCTTCCGAACCATCCCAAAGCTTCGTCATGGCGCCTTGACCGGCCAGGGCTTGCCCCAGCTTGAAAAATCAGCGCCCGCCTTCTGGCTGCCGCCGGCGTCGCAACCCGTCTCGCTGCCCCGTGCGGAGGCGGCTCCATCCCTGGCCTCCGATGCCACCCAGCTGATGGGGCGGAATCCGATCATGGCGATGCTGCTGGTCAAGGACGGCGCGCTGGTGTTCGAGCGTTACCAGTACGCCACCTCGCCGGACACGTTGTTCGACTCCCAGTCGATCGCCAAGACGTTCACCGCCCTGACCCTGGGCACGCTGGTGGACGAAGGCCTCCTCAAAGGCATCTCCCAGCGGATGGACGAATTGGTTCCAGGGCTGAAGGGCAGCCCCATCGGCGCAGCGACGGTACGCCAGACCCTGCAAATGCAGTGCGGCCACCAGTTCAAGTGGGAGGATGCCGGACCCGACGCCTCGGCAGGGCGCTACGCCGGCGTGAGGTTCGCCGCCCGGAACGGGGGCCGGTCGCAGAACCTCTACAGCTACTTCCAGACCTTGCCGCCCGCCCAGCCCGGCACCAAGTTTTCCTACGACCCGCACTGCACGGATGCCCTGAGCATGCTCGTCACCCAGTTGACCGGAAAAAGCCTGCGGCAGAACTTCGACGCGCGCATCTGGCAGCGCCTGGGACCCCAGAGCCGTGCCGCCTGGCTGAGTCCCTCCCAGCACCCCGAACTGACCTCCGGCGCCAGCGCCTTCTACGCCACGGCGCGGGATTACGCTCGCCTTGCATTCCTCTACATCGGCGAGGGCAAGTCCAACGGCCAGCAAATCGTTTCCACCCAGTGGATGCGCCAGATGCACACGGACGTCGTCGAGGTGGGCGACTACCCCTCGAATTTCAAGCGCTACGGCTACCAGACCTGGGTCCGCGATCGGACGACCGACAGCTGGTTTGCGGGCCTGGGGAACTTCGGACAGCGCTTCTACATCGACGCGCGCCGCAAGAACGCCATGGTCCTGTTTGCGCTCGACGATTCACACATCAGGGATTCGGATCTGTTCTGGGATCGCTTCAACCGCTGAGGCCTCCCCCGGCCCTGAGTCTCAGGCCTCCCGCAGCAGGTTGGCCAGTTCGACCGCCGACTTCACATCCATCTTGTCGAAGACCCGGGCCCGGTGCACTTCCACCGTGCGCACGCTGATGTCGAGCTGGTCGGCGATCAGCTTGTTCGGCAATCCCTTGGCCACCAGGCCCATCACGTCGCGCTCGCGCTGGGTGAGTTCGGCCAGCCGCGCCTGCAGCTGCTCGCGCGACTGGCGCTCGGCCAGCACCTGCGCCGAGCGGGCCACCGCCTGCTCGATGCGGTCGACCAGCAGGTTGTCGGAGAAGGGCTTCTCGCAGAAATCGAAGGCGCCGCGCTTGACCATGGCCACCGCGGTGGGCACGTCGCCGTGGCCGGTGAGGAAGATGACCGGCATCACGTCGACCAGGCCGCGCGCCTCGAGCGCGTCGAACAGCGCCAGGCCGCTGGTGCCGGGCATGCGCACGTCCAGCAGCAGGCAGCAGGGCTGGGTGGGCATGAAGCCCGGCGGCAGCGCGGCGAGGAAGGCGTCGCCGCTGGAAAAGCTTTCGCTCGCCAGGCGGCGGGAGCGCAGCAGCCAGGCGAGCGCCTCGCGCACGCTGGCGTCGTCGTCGACGAGGTAGATGAGGGCGTCGGAAAGGGGCTGCATGCGAGGA
>CAZCTU010000362.1:0-2120 GCA_964501495.1 uncultured Ramlibacter sp. | reverse complement strand
GAGGTGCGGGCGATTTCGTCCCAGCTCAGGGTGAAGCCGAACATGCCGATGCCCACCACCGACGGTCCGATCAGCGGCAGGACCACGTGGCGGAAGGTCTGCCAGGGCGTGGCGCCGAGGTCGCGGGCCGCTTCCTCATAGGCCGGATTGAAGCGGTTGAAGACCGCGAACATGATCAGGAGGCCGAAGGGCAGGGTCCAGGTCAGGTGCGCGCCCAGGGCGGAAGTGAACAGGCCCAGCGCGGTGCCGTAGTCCTCGAGCGAGGCGCTCATGCCCAAGGCCTCCAGCGCCCACTTGATGCCGCCGTCCAGGAGCCGGAACTGCAGGCCGATGCCCAGCGACACGATGATGGACGGCATGATCAGGCTGGCCACAGTGACGTAGAACAGCGCGCCGCCGCCCGCCAGGCGCTTGCGGAAGGCCAGGCCCGCGCCGAGCGAGAAGAGCACGGTGAGCGCCATCACCGCGGCGCCCAAGGCCAGCGAGCGTTTCAGGGCGGTGGCGATGTCCACCGTGCCCAGGCCCTCGGCCAGGCGCGCGAACCAGTGCAGCGACACGCCCTGCATCGGGAAGGTGAGGCCGCCCTCCGGTCCCTGGAAGCTCAGGGCCACGATGCCCACCATGGGCCCGTAGAGAAAGGCGACGAAGAGCCCGAAGACAAGGGCCAGGGGCCAGAAGCCGGCGGCGCGCGGCTCGCGGGGAGGGGAGCGGCGGGCCATGCTCACAGCTCCTTGCGGATGTCGACCAGCCGGGTCAGCGCCCAGATGATCATGAGGACCACCCCCAGCAGGATGACCGCATTGGCCGCTGCCAGCGGAAACTGCAGGAAGGAGGTCTGCACCTGGATGATCTTGCCCACCGAGGCGATCTGCTGGCCGCCCATCACGCCGATGGTGACGAAGTCGCCCATGACCAGGGTGATGACGAAGATCGA
This sequence comes from uncultured Ramlibacter sp., assembly GCA_964501495.1. Lineage (GTDB taxonomy): Bacteria > Pseudomonadota > Gammaproteobacteria > Burkholderiales > Burkholderiaceae_C > Ramlibacter. The sequence goes on along the minus strand of CAZCTU010000362.1, from coordinate 1,186 downwards.
TCCGATCAGGATGCCGGTGCGCGAAAGCGGCACCACCACGTTCCACAGCGCCTGCCAGGCCGAGGCGCCGCCGTCGGCCGCGGCTTCGAGCAGGCGGCGGTCGATGCGCATCATGCTGTTGAAGATCGGCACGATCATGAACATGGTGTAGAGGTGAACGAAGGCCAGCACCACCGAGAAGTCGGAAAACAGCAGCCACTCGATCGGCTGGTCGATGAGGCCAATGCCGGCCAGCGCCTGGTTCACCAGGCCGTTGCGTCCGAGGAGCGGAATCCACGAAATCATGCGGATCACGTTGGAGGTCCAGAAAGGGACGGTGCAGACGACGAAGAGCGCGGTCTGCAGCGTCGCCGACCGCACGTGGAAGGCCAGGAAGTAGGCCACCGAGAAGCCCAGGACCAGGGTCACCGCCCACACCAGCAGGCTGAACTTGAGGGTCGAGAGGTAGGTGGCCAGGGTGACGCAGAGGCTGCCGTCGTCCCCGAGGGAGCCACAGCCCTCAAAGATGGCGAGGTAGTTGCGCCAGGTGAAGTCCGGCAGCAACTCGTATTCGTTGAAGTTCCAGAAGCTCACCATCACCACGAGGGCGAGCGGAACGAGGAAGAACACTGCGAACACCGCAGTGAAGGGCGCCGCCTGGGCCCAGGCGGGCAGGGCGCGTTCGCGAAAAGGAATCATGAATCAGTGAAGGCTTGGGCCCTCCCCCGAGGGGGAGGGCGCCGTGGCGTGGAGGTTCAGCGCGGCCTGGCGATCAGGCGGCGACGAACTCGTTCCACTTGCGGACCATGTACTCGTTCTCGTCCATGACCGCGTTCCAGCAGGCGATGCCGCCCATGCGCTGCTCGTAGGAGCCGCCGTCGCGGACGGCGCCGGCCTTGGCCAGCAGGTCGCCCTGCGGGCTCTTGATGTCCCGGGCGGCGGGCTTGCCTTCCATCCAGAAGGCCCATTCGTAGGCTTCCATCTTGGCCTTGGCGGTCTCCAGCACGGCGCTGTAGTAGCCCTGGCGGTTCAGGTAGGCGCCGGCCCAGCCATCGAGGAACCAGTTGATGAATTCATAGGCGCCATCGAGCTTGCGGCCCGACAGGGTTGCCGGCAGGCCGAAGCCGGCGGCCCAGGCGCGGTATCCCTCCTTGGGCGGCTGGAACACGCAGTCGATGCCCTTGGTGCGCACCGCGGTGACGGCGGG
>CAZCTU010000361.1:0-2121 GCA_964501495.1 uncultured Ramlibacter sp. | reverse complement strand
CGAGGACCTGGTCGAGGCCATCGCCCTGGCGCACGACCTGGGGCACACGCCTTTCGGTCATGCCGGCCAGGATGCATTGGACGAGTGCATGGGCCCGTATGGCGGTTTCGAACACAACCTGCAGAGCTTGCGGGTGGTCGACCAGCTGGAGGAGCGTTACCCGCGCTTCGACGGCCTCAACCTCAGCTTCGAGACCCGCGAGGGCATCCTCAAGCACTGCTCCCGTGCCAACGCCGAGCGCATCGAGGCGCGCGAGCCCGGCGGGGTGGGGCGGCGCTTCCTGGACCGCACCCAACCCAGCCTCGAGGCTCAGCTGTGCAACCTCGCCGACGAGATTGCCTATAACGCGCACGACGTCGACGACGGCCTGCGCTCGGGCCTGATCACGCTGGAGCAGCTGCAGGCCGTGCCCCTGTTCGAGGGCTACCGGCAGCAGGTGCAGGCCGCGCATCCGCAGCTGCAGGGCCGCCGGCTGGCCTACGAGATCATCCGGGTGATGCTCAGCGCCCAGGTCCATGACGTGATCGACGCCACCTCCGAGGCGCTGCGCCAGGCGGCGCCGGCCGACGCGGACGCGGTGCGCGCGAGCGCGCCCCTGTTGCGCTTTTCTGCCGGCATGCGCCAGGCCTCGACCGGGCTCAAGCAGTTCCTGTTTCGCAACCTCTACCGCCACCCGCAGGTGGTGGACACCACCGGCCGCGCCAAGCAGGTGGTGCGCGAGCTGTTCGCCGCCTACCTCGCCAAGCCGGCCGAGATGCCGGCGGCCTACGCCGCCCAGGACGACCTGCCGCGGGCCATTGCCGACTACATCGCCGGCATGACCGACCGCTTCGCCGGGCGCGAGCACGAGCGGCTCACCGGCACCCGCCTGCTGGCGACATGAGGCCGACCCTCATTTCGTCTCACTTCCTTCATGGCCTTTGACCGCGCCTTCCTGATCGTCGCCGCCGGCGTCACTGCCGCCATCCACATCGGCAAGCTGCCACCGGCCTTGCCGGTGCTGCAGGCCGAGCTCGGCATGACGCTGGTGCAGGGCGGCTTCCTGCTGTCCATGGTGCAACTGGCGGCGGTGGGCCTGGGCCTGGCGGTGGGCCTGGCCGCGGACGGCCTGGGCTTGCGGCGCGTGATGGCCGGTGGCCTCGCGCTCCTGGGCTCGGCCAGCCTGCTGGGGGGCTTCTTCCATGACCCGGCGGCCTTGCTCGCGCTGCGCGCCGCGGAGGGCGTGGGCTTCCTGCTGGCCGTCACCGCGGGCCCCAGCCTGATTCGCCGGCTGGTGCCGCCGGCGCGGCTGCCCTCGCGCCTGGGCTTCTGGGGCGCCTACATGCCGGTCGGCACTTCACTGGCGCTGCTGGTCGGTCCGCTCTGGATGTCGGGCTTTGGCTGGCCGGCCTGGTGGTGGCTCACCGGCGCGTTGTCGCTGCTTCTGGCGCTCGCCCTGTGGACCTGGGTGCCGGCCGACCCGGCGCATGCGGGGTCTGCCTCGCCCACACAGGGGGCAACGGCTGCGGCCCATTCGACGACCGAGGCGAATGCCCCGCCTTCGTCGAAGACGCAGACCCTTGCCGCGACCGCGGCTCCCCCGGCCTGGCGCGCGCGCCTGCTCGAAACCCTGCGCGCGCCCGGCCCCTGGCTGGTGGCCCTGGCCTTCGCGGTGTACTCGAGCCAGTGGCTTTCGGTCATCGGCTTCCTGCCCACTGTCTACGCCCAGGCGGGTCTCGCCGCCGGCGCAGCGGGCGTGGCCAGCGCGATCGTGGCCGCGGTGAACATGGTGGGCAACATTGCCTCCGGTCGCCTGCTGCAGCGGGGCGTCACGCCGCAGCGGCTGATGCGCGTGGGCTTCGGCGTCATGGCGCTGGGCGCGGTCGGTCTGTACGCCCCGCTCTGGCCGGCCGGCACCGCCGCTCTGGTCGGACCTTATGTCTCGGTGCTGCTCTTCTCGGCGGTCGGCGGCCTGGTGCCCGGCACCCTGTTCTCGCAGGCGGTGCGGCTCGCTCCCTCGCCGGGCACGGTGTCCACCACCGTGGGCTGGATGCAGCAGTGGTCGTCCATCGGCCAGTTCGCCGGTCCGCCCGCGGTGGCCTGGATCGCCAGCCAGGTCGGCGGCTGGCAATGGAGCTGGGC
>CAZCTU010000360.1:0-2132 GCA_964501495.1 uncultured Ramlibacter sp. | reverse complement strand
ATGAAGCCCATTTCGCGCATGAGGGTGCGGAGCGCGCCGAGGCGGCCGGCGTAGCGGCAGTCCAGGGGCGAGAGGGCGGCGATCGTGGAGTGCGTCATGCCCCCGATTGTAGGTGGCGCCCCTCCGGAGGGAGCCCTCGCCCGGCACCGCCTAGAATCAACTCCCTTCCCGAGAAAGTCCAAGAGCTTGACCATGAAACTGATCGGCGCCATCACCAGCCCCTACGTGCGCAAGGTGCGCATCGTCATGGCCGAAAAGAAGCTGGAGTACCAGCTGGTGCTCGAGGACGTCTGGTCGGCCGACACCGCCATCAGCCAGTCCAATCCCCTGGGCAAGGTGCCCTGCCTCGTGATGGAAGGCGGCGAGGCGCTGTTCGACTCGCGCGTCATCGTCGAATACCTGGACACGCTCTCGCCGGTGGGCAAGCTCATTCCGGCCGTCGGCCGCGAGCGCGCCGAGGTCAAGACCTGGGAGGCGCTGTCCGACGGCGTGCTCGACGCCCTGATCCTGGCGCGCCTGGAGGCCACCTGGCCGCATCGCCGCGAGGGTGAGCGCAGCCAGGCCTGGATCGACCGGCAACTGGGCAAGACCCGGGACAGCCTGCAGGCCCTGAGCCTGGGCCTGGGCGACAAGCCTTTCTGCACCGGCAACCACCTCACGCTGGCCGACATCGCCGTCGGCTGCACCCTGGGCTACCTCGACTTCCGCTTCCCGCAGATCGACTGGCGCACGCCCCATCCCAACCTCGCCCGCCTGTACGAGAAGCTGATGCAGCGTCCCAGCTTCACCGAGACCGTGCCGGCCTGAGCCGGGTCGTCGCGATGGCTGCGACCGCCGCCCTGCCCCTGCCGGAGTTCCTGGGCAAGATCGTCCCGCGCGACCAGGCCCCGGCCCGCCTCGCGCGCCTGGCGGGGCCGGTGGTCTTCACCAACGGCGTCTTCGACGTCCTGCACCGCGGCCACGTCACCTACCTGGCGCAGGCCCGCGCCCTGGGCGGCTCGCTCGTGGTGGGCCTCAACTCCGACGCCTCCGCGCGCCGCCTGGGCAAGGGCCCGGACCGGCCCCTCAACCCCGAGCAGGACCGGGCGCTGATGCTGGCCGCCCTCGCCAGCGTGGACTTGGTCACCTGGTTCGACGAGGACACGCCGGTGCAGCTGCTCTCGGAGCTGCGGCCGTCCATCTATGTGAAGGGCGGCGACTACGACATGGCCACCCTGGCCGAGACCCGGCTGGTCGAGGGCTGGGGCGGCCGGGCGCTGGCGATTCCCTTTGTCGACGGCTACTCCACCACGGCCTTCGTCAAGCGCATTCGCGGCGAGCAGGGCTGAGGTTTCCCTCGCGGAAATGAAAAGGGCGAGTCCGCGGACTCGCCCTTTTGCCTGGTGCCGCTCAGTGCCCGGCGTCGCCCGTGGCCGCCGGGGCTCCGCGTCCGCGCAGGCGGCGGAACTGCCGCTTGCTGAATTCGAGCACGTCGTCCACGTAGGTGAACACCACCGGGATCACCAGCAGCGACAGCACGGTGGACGTGATCAGGCCGCCGATCACCGCGATCGCCATCGGCGAGCGGAAGCTCGGGTCGGCGGTGCCCCAGCCGATCGCGATCGGCAGCATGCCCGCGCCCATGGCGATGGTGGTCATGATGATGGGGCGCGCCCGCTTGTGGCAGGCGTCGATCAGCGCGTCGAAGCGGCTCATGCCGTGGTCGCGGCGGGCGACGATGGCGTACTCCACCAGCAGGATGGAGTTCTTGGTCGCAATGCCCATGAGCATGATCAGGCCGATCAGCGAAGGCATGGAGAAGGACTTCTGCGCCACCAGCAGGCCGACGAAGGCGCCGCCCAGCGCCAGCGGCAGCGCCGCCAGGATGGTGACCGGGTGCAGGAAGTCCTTGAACAGCAGCACCAGCACGATGTAGATGCACAGCACGCCGGTGAGCATGGCCAGGCCGAAGCTCGCGAACAGCTCGCCCATCACCTCGGCGTCGCCGACTTCCACCACCTTCACGCCGGCCGGCAGCTGCACGATGGAGGGCAGCTGCTGCACCTTCGCGGTGACGTCGCCCAGGGGCATGCCGGAGAGCTCGACCTCGAAGGTGATGTTGCGTGAACGGTCGTAGCGGTCGATCAGGGCCG
>CAZCTU010000359.1:0-2132 GCA_964501495.1 uncultured Ramlibacter sp. | reverse complement strand
CCTTGGCCATGGCCGGGAAGCTGTAGGCGCTGATGTCGTGGGCGATCTTGAAGCCTTCGCGCGACAGGCCGTCGAGGAAGTCACCGGCAATCGCCTCGCGGGGTGCGTAGCCGATGGCGTGGACGAAGCCGTCGAACTTGGGCCAGTGGGCGGAGAGGTCGGTGAACAGCTTCTCGATCTGGGCGTCGTCACCGACGTCGCAGTCGAAGACCAGCTGGGAGCCGAAGTCGGCCGCGAACTCGGTGATGCGGTCCTTGAAGCGCTCGCCCACGTAGCTGAAGGCCAGCTCGGCGCCCTGGGCGTGGCAGGCCTTGGCAATGCCATAGGCGATGGAGCGGTTGGAGAGAACGCCGGTGATCAGCAGTTTCTTGCCGGTGAGGAAGCCCATGGTCTGTTCCGTGTGAAAAAACTCGGCAGAATTGTCGCATGCGAGCCTGGTTGTATTCGCCCGCTGTTTCCCGCCCTCCGGCCCCGCGCTGCCTGCGCGCCGCGCTGGGGGTTGCGGCGTCGGCCTGGCCCCCGATTGCCCAGGCCCTGACCCTGGCAGTGACCCTGCTGCTGGGCAGCCCGGGCAGCGCAGAGGCCGCTCACGCCTACGCGCAGTTCGGCGACGTGAAGTACCCCGCCGACTTCACCCATTTCAGCTACGTGAACCCGCAGGCCCCCAAGGGCGGCGAGATCCGGCTGGTGCCGCCGACCCGGCCGACCAATTTCGACAAGTTCAACCCGTTCACGCTCAAGGGCACCGCGCCCTACGGCATGGGCGAGCTGATGTTCGAGAGCCTGCTCACCGGCAACTCCGACGAGCCGACCACCGCCTACGGCCTGCTCGCTGAGGACGTGAGCGTGGCGCCCGACCGGCGCTCCGTCACCTTCCGCCTGCACCCGGCCGCGCGCTTCCATGACGGCAAGCCGGTGCTGGCGGCCGACGTGGTGCATTCCTTCAAGACCCTCACCGGCAAGCTCGCGGCGCCGCAGTTCCGCGCCATCTACGCCGAGGTGAAGGACGCGGTGGCGGTCGACGAGCGCACCGTGCGCTTCGACTTCGCCAGCCCCAACGCCGAACTGCCCCTGGTGGTGGGCGGCATGGCCGTGTTCAGCCGCGACTGGGGCAAGGGCAAGCCCTTCGACCAGATCGTCACCGAATTGCCCATCGCCTCCGGCCCCTACCGGCTGGGCAGCCCGAAGATGGGGCGGGACGTGACTTACGTGCGTGACCCCAACTACTGGGGGCGCGACCTGCCGGTGCGCAAGGGCCTGTACAACTTCGACCGCGTCACCTACCGCATCTACCTGGATGAGACCTCCCGCTTCGAGGGCCTCAAGGCTGGCGAGTTCGACTTCATGCGCGAGTTCATCTCCCGCAACTGGGCCCGCCAGTACACCGGTCGCGCCTTCGAGTCGGGCGAGCTGGCCAAGCGCGCCTTCGAGAACCGCAACCCGGGCGACTTCCAGGGATACGTGTTCAACCTGCGCAAGCCCAAGCTCCAGGACCGGCGGGTGCGCGAGGCCATCGCCCTGGCCTTCGACTTCGAGTGGATGAACCGGCAGCTGTTCTACGGCCTCTACAAACGGGCGGACAGCTACTTCCCCAATAGCGAGTTCCGCGCCGACGGACCGCCCAGCGCCGAGGAACTGGCGCTGCTCGAACCCCTGCGCGACAAGCTTACGCCCGAGGTCTTCGGTCCGGCGCCGGCGGTGGCTTCGACCGCGCCGCCGGCCAGCCTGCGCGCCAACCTGCGCCGCGCCCAGGCCCTGCTGGCCGAGGCCGGCTGGACCTACCGGGACGGCGCCCTGCGCAACGCCAGGGGCGAGGCCTTCACCCTCGAGTTCCTGTCCGACCAGCCCTCGCTGGTGCGGGTGGTGACGCCGTTCCAGAAGGCGCTGGAGAAACTCGGCATCACGCTCACCTTCCGCTCGGTGGACTTCTCGCTCGCCAAGCAGAAGATGGACGCCTTCGACTTCGAGCTGACCTCCCTGCGGATTCCGGGCAACAGCGCGCCGGGGACCGAGCTGTTCGAGCGCTGGGGTTCCGAGGCTGCGCGCACGCCCGGCTCGTCCAACATCTGGGGCCTGGCCGACCCGGCGGTCGACGCCTTGCTGCGGCAGGCCACGGCCGCCACCACCCGCGA
>CAZCTU010000358.1:0-2136 GCA_964501495.1 uncultured Ramlibacter sp. | reverse complement strand
CCAGGCCAAGGATCTTGTTGGTCTCGGCCATGCCCTTCCACTCTTCCTTGGACTGACCGTTGCCCAGGTCCTTGTCGATCCAGGGGATCAGCGAGCCGCCCAGCGGCACGCCGAAGTTGGCCGTCTCGGCCGCGGACAGCGATTGCTGGCGGGCCAGCACCTTGCGGTCGATCTCGAGGATGGCCGACTTGGGGTCATCCAGCAGGGACTTCACCTCGGCGTTGAGGGTGCCGAACTGGGTCAGCAGCTCGCGCATGTGCTGCGCGCCGCCGCCGGAGGCCGCCTGGTAGGTCATGGAGGACATCCACTCGACCAGGCCCGCCTTGTACAGGGCGCCCACGCCCATGAGCATGCAGCTCACGGTGCAGTTGCCGCCGATCCAGTTGCGGCCGCCCTTGGCCAGGGCGTTCTTGATCACCGGCATGTTGACCGGGTCGAGCACGATGACCGCGTCGTCCTTCATGCGCAGGGTGGAGGCGGCGTCGATCCAGTGGCCGTTCCAGCCGGCAGCGCGCAGCTTGGGGAAGACCTCGGTGGTGTAGTCACCGCCCTGGGCGGTGAGGATGATGTCGCACTTTTTCAGGGCCTCGATGTCGAAGGCGTCCTTCAGGGTGGATTCGTTCTTGGCCATCGCCGGGGCCTTGCCGCCGGCGTTGGAGGTGGAGAAGAACACCGGCTCGATGTGGGCGAAGTCGCCCTCGGCCTGCATGCGGTCCATCAGGACCGAGCCGACCATGCCGCGCCAGCCCACGAGGCCAACCAATTTGCTCATTTCATCGCCCTTTCAAGTTGTCAAACAGTGCCACGATCGACTGTCTGCCCGGCTCGTCTGGCCGGGGAGGGCGCACGACGAACCAGAGCCGTTCAGCCCTTAATGGTCGTGGTTTTGGTGGTGGTCGCGCGCGCGCCTGCAGCGGCCAGGGCGGCGGCTGCGGGGTTCGGGGAGAACGGGCGGGCGGCGAACATGGGCTCGATTCTACCGGATGGGTATGGTCCTCCCTCGACAGGAGGAGGGGCGCCGGCCTGCTGGGGGCGTGTGTGGAGGGGCATGGCTGTCATGCATCGCAAATGCGATACATTGCGGCCATGAACATCCGGCCCATGAAAAGCGCCAGCCTCCCTTCCGTGCGCGTCGACCCCCAGCTGCGGCAGGCGGTGGAGTCCGTGCTCGAGGAGGGCGAGTCCCTGTCCGAGTTCGTGGAGGACTCGGTGCGGCAGGCTCTCGCCCGCAGGAGCCAGCAGGCCGAATTCGTCCGGCGCGGCCTCGCCTCGCTGGCGGCCGCAAGGCAGGGCGCGGATCTGGTGGAGGCCGACGCCGTGCTGGTGAAGTTGCAGCAGCGCCTGGCGTCTGCGAAGGCGCCGGGCGACAAGGTCGGCGGCAAGAACGGCAGAAGCGGTCAAAGCGGCAAGTCCCCGGCTCGATGAAGCGCAGCGTCCGCTTCACCCGCGAGGCGGAGGAGGACCTGCTCCGGCTCTACGACTTCCTCATCGCACGGGAACTGGCACATGGCGGCGACCTTTCGCTGGCCGAGCGCGCGCTGGCTGCCATCCGCGACGCCCTGCACGTGCTGCAGACCACGCCCTACACCTGCCGCAAGGCCGGCACCAGCCCCTTCCTGCGCGAGCTGGTCATCCCCTTCGGTGCCGCCGGCTACGTGGCGCTGTTCGAGATCGTCGACGAGCACCAGGTGGTGGTCGCTGCCGTCCGGCACCAGCGCGAGGACGATTACCACTGACCGCCGGCATTGCGCCAGGCAGGAAAAACGGGCGCCTGGAGGCGCCCGTTTTTTGATGGAGGTGGGACAGCGGTGAAGCGATCAGCCCAGGGCCTTGACCACCGCCTCGCCCATCTCGCGGGTGCCGACCTTGGTCGTGCCCTCGCTGTAGATGTCCGGGGTGCGCAGGCCCTGCGCCAGCACCTTCTTGACCGCGGCCTCGATGCGGTCGGCGGCCTCGGCCTGGTTCAGGCTGAAGCGCAGCATCATCGCGGCCGAGAGGATGGTGGCCAGCGGGTTGGCCACGCCCTTGCCGGCAATGTCGGGGGCCGAGCCGTGCGAGGGCTCGTACAGGCCCTGGTTCTTCGCGTTCAGGCTGGCCGAGGGCAGCATGCCGATGGAGCCGGTGAGCATCGCCGCC
>CAZCTU010000357.1:0-2137 GCA_964501495.1 uncultured Ramlibacter sp. | reverse complement strand
CCGCGCCGGCAGCATGCCCGCCGGCCTGGCCGCCCTGTTCCGCGCCGCCGGCCGCAAGCCCGAGATCGCCAGCAGCGGCGACTTCGGCTTCGCCCTGGGCCCGCGCATCAACGCCGCCGGCCGCCTGGCCGACATGACCCTGGGCATCGAATGCCTGCTGACCGACGACGAGTCGCGGGCCGACGAACTCGCACGCAGCCTCGACGGCATCAACCGCGAGCGCCGCGAGATCGAAGGCGACATGCGCGAACAAGCGATGGAAGTGGCGCAGGCCCTGTTCGACGGGGGCGAGGAGCCGCCGCCGGCCATCTGCGTGTTCGACCCCGACTTCCACGAGGGCGTGGTGGGCATCGTGGCCTCGCGCATCAAGGACCGCTTCCACCGGCCGGTCTTCGTCTTCGCCGCCAGCCAGGCGGCGGGCAAGGAGCACGAGCTCAAGGGCTCGGGCCGCTCCATCCCCGGCTTTCACCTGCGCGACGCGCTGGACCTGGTGGCCAAGCGCCACCCCGGCGTGCTGCTTCGCTTCGGCGGCCACGCGATGGCGGCGGGCTGCACGGTGGCCGAGGAGCACTTCGACACCTTCGAGCAGGCCCTCACCGAGGTGGCCGCCGAGTGGCTGGAGCCCGCCACCCTGCAGCGCCGGCTGGAAACCGACGGCCCGCTCGCCCCGGAGTACCGCCGCATCGACCTGGTGGACGCGCTCTCGCAGCAGGTCTGGGGCCAGGGCTTTGCGCCGCCGGTGTTCAGCGAGGAACTGGAAGTGGTGTCGCAGCGTCTGGTGGGCGAGAAGCACCTGGCGCTGAAGTTGAAGCACCAGGGCCAGCCGGTCGACGGCATCTGGTTCGGTCACACCGACCCGCTGCCCTCACGCGTGCGCCTGGCCTTCCGCCTCGACGCCGACGAGTGGCAGGGGCAGCGGCGGGTGCGCTTCCTGATCGAAGGCGCTGACGAGCGCTGATCCAAGGCGCCCTCGAGCGCCGGGGCCGGCCGCGCCTCCGAACGCACCCCTCGCACCCCGCATTCAGGGACTCGACGCGGCGCGCCTGCGGCAGCGGGCGAAGGACGCGCCGGGCATCTCCTGCAGGCACTGCAGGTAGCGGGCCTCGCGCAGGCGCGCCTCGTTCTGCCGCACCTCGGCCACGCGGATCTGCCACAGGCAGACCACCGCCAGGGCCAGGGCCTCGAACGCCAGCAGGCCGCCGGCCAGGCCCCATAGCCAGTTCCGGCGGAACGCCAGTGACAACGCGTGACGTGGAGGCGGCGCCCGCGACGCATCCTCAGGCGCCGGCGGCGGCCCGACCCGCGGCAGGAGCAGGAAGGGCGAAATGAGGGGTGGCAGGAGGCGGGGCATGGGCGCTTGCCTGGCCCGTTCAGGAGCCCGGCAAGGTCCATGCTGTCACCGCCAACTGGGCTGGCCTGTAGGAAGCAAACGCATCCGCGGCGTCTCTGCCGCCCCTCCCAGGCAGGCTGCGGGTCCTGAAGGCAGGCGCTCCCGGGAGGAGGGAAAGCCTCAGGCCTTGGGCAGCGTGACCCCGCGCTGGCCCTGGTACTTGCCGCCGCGGTCCTTGTAGCTCACGTCGCAGGGCTCGTCGCTCTCGAAGAACAGCACCTGCGCGCAGCCCTCGCCGGCGTAGATGCGGGCGGGCAGCGGGGTGGTGTTGGAGAACTCCAGGGTCACGTAGCCTTCCCACTCGGGCTCGAAGGGAGTCACGTTGACGATGATGCCGCAGCGGGCGTAGGTGCTCTTGCCCAGGCAGATGGTCAGCACATTGCGCGGGATGCGGAAGTACTCCACGGTGCGCGCCAGCGCGAAGCTGTTGGGGGGAATGATGCAGGAGTCACCGTGGAAGTCGACGAAGCTCTTCTCGTCGAACTGCTTGGGGTCGACCACCGTGCTGTGGATGTTGGTGAAGACCTTGAACTCGGGCGCGCAGCGGATGTCGTAGCCGTAGCTGGACGTGCCGTAGCTGATGACGCGGCGGCCGTCCACCTCGCGCACCTGGTTGGGCTCGAAGGGTTCGATCAGGCCATGTTGTTCCGCCATGCGGCGGATCCACTTGTCGCTCTTGATGGTCATGTGAGGGGGCTCCTGCCCGGGATTCTAGGCGGGTCGGCCCGGGGCCCTCCGCGCCCTCAG
>CAZCTU010000356.1:1000-2139 GCA_964501495.1 uncultured Ramlibacter sp. | reverse complement strand
ACCAGGTGTGGGACTGGCACGAGAAGCTGGCGCAGCACAGCGACCCGGGCTTCGCCGAGAAGGGCCAGCTCACCGTCACCTATCTCACCGAGGCGCACCGCGCCTGCGCCCAGCGCCTGTCCAAGGATATGCGTGATGCCGGCTTCGACGAGGTGCATGTGGACGCGGTGGGCAACGTGGTCGGCCGCTACCGCGCGGCGAAGGCGGGTGCCAAGACCCTGATGACGGGCAGCCACTACGACACCGTGCGCAATGGCGGCAAGTACGACGGCCGCCTGGGCATCTTCACCCCCATGGCCTGCGTGGCCGAACTCGCGGCCCAGGGCCGGCGCCTGCCCTTCGACCTGGAGCTGGTGGCCTTCGCGGAAGAAGAAGGCCAGCGATACAAGGCCACCTTCCTGGCCTCGGGCGCGCTGGTGGGCCAGTTCGACCCGGCCTGGCTCGATCAGAAGGACGCCGAGGGCGTGAGCCTACGCGAGGCGATGCAACACGCCGGCCTGTGCATCGACGACATCCCCAAGCTGCAACGCAACCCGGCCGATTACCTGGGCTTCGTCGAAGTGCACATCGAGCAGGGCCCGGTGCTCAATGAACTGAACCTGCCCCTGGGCGTGGTCACCTCCATCAACGGCAGCCGCCGCTACCTGGGCGAGATCACCGGCATGGCCAGCCACGCCGGCACCACGCCCATGGACCGCCGCCGCGACGCCGCCGCCGCGGTGGCCGAACTGGTGCTGTACGTCGAGCGACGCGCCGCAAAAGACGGCGACTCGGTGGGCACCGTGGGCATCCTGCAGGTCCCCAATGGCTCGACCAACGTCGTCCCCGGTCGCTGCCAGTTCACCCTGGACCTGCGCGCGCCCACCGACGCCCAGCGCGACGCGCTGGTGGCCGACGTGCTCGCCGAACTGCAAGCGATTTGCGAGCGCCGCGGCGTGCGCGCCAGCGTCGAGGAAATGATGCGCGCCGCCGCCGCCCCGAGCGACCCCGCCTGGCAAGGCCGCTGGGAGCGCGCGCTGCAGGACCTGGGGGTGCCCCTGTTCCGCCTGCCCTCGGGCGCGGGCCACGATGCCATGAAGCTGCACGAGGTGATGCCGCAGGCCATGCTGTTTGTGCGCGGCGGCAACGCCGGCATCAGC
>CAZCTU010000356.1:0-990 GCA_964501495.1 uncultured Ramlibacter sp. | reverse complement strand
ACCACCAGCGACGACATGCAGCTGGCGGTCGACGCCTTCCAGCGCCTCCTGGACCAGCTGGCCGCGGACATGGCCTGAGGCCCGAGCCCTCGGGTCTCCCCACCGACACGCCTGAACACCCCCATACGCAAAGCACAAGAACGATGACCGATTACGACAAGCTCGACGCCTGGATCGACCAGCATTTCGACGAGGAAGTGCGCTTCCTGCAGGAACTGGTGCGCGTGCCCACCGACACGCCCCCGGGCAACAACGCGCCGCACGCCGAGCGCACCGCCGAACTGCTCGCGGGCTTCGGCCTTCAGGCCGAGAAGCACGCGGTGCCCGAGGCCGAGGTCAAGGCCGCCGGCCTGCAGTCCATCACCAACCTGATCGTGCGCCGGAAGTACGCGGCTGGAGGCCGCACCGTGGCCCTCAACGCCCACGGCGATGTGGTGCCGCCTGGCGAGGGCTGGACGAAGGACCCGTATGGCGGCGAGATCGTGGACGGCAAGATCTATGGCCGTGCCACCGCGGTGAGCAAGGGCGACTTCGCCAGCTTCACCTTCGCGGTGCGCGCGCTCGAGTACCTCCAGGCCCAGGGCGCGCCGCTCAAGGGCAACGTCGAACTGCACTTCACCTACGACGAGGAGTTCGGCGGCGAGATGGGCCCGGGCTGGCTGTTGAAGAACGGCCTCACCAAGCCCGACCTGATGATCGCCGCTGGCTTCAGCTACGAAGTGGTCACCGCGCACAACGGCTGCCTGCAGATGGAGGTGACGGTGCACGGCAAGATGGCCCACGCTGCCATCCCCGACACCGGCATCGATGCGCTGCAGGGCGCGACCGTGATCCTGAATGCCTTGTACGCCCAGAACGTGAAGTACAAGCAGGTCACCTCGAAGGTGGCCGGCATCCAGCACCCCTACCTGAACGTGGGCCGCATCGAAGGCGGTACCAACACCAACGTGGTCCCGGGCAAGGTCTCGATCAAGCTCGATCGCCGCATGA
>CAZCTU010000355.1:0-2153 GCA_964501495.1 uncultured Ramlibacter sp. | reverse complement strand
GCCCCGGCCCGCGCAGGCGGTGCCCCGGCGCCTGCCCGAACTGCTGCTGTTGCCAGGGTGGCTGGCCCGCAGCGGCCCCCACCTGGACAGCCTGGCGCGCGAGGCGGCGTGGCTCGCCAGCCGGGCCCGGCAGGTGCACGCGCGCGGCGGCGCTGTCCTGGCGCTGCACACCGGCGTGGTGCTGCTGGCGGATGCAGGCCTGCTCGACGCGCGCGAGGCCGTCGTGCCCTGGCCCTTCCTCCCCACCCTGGCGCGGCATGCGCCGAAGGCGCGCCTGCGGGGCGACCGCGCCTGGATCGGCGAGGACCGCCTCTGGACCAGCGACTCGCCGGTGCTGGCGACCGAGATGCTGCTGGACGCCCTCACCCGTCTGCCGCAAGCCGACGCGAGCGGACGTGCCTCCGATCTGGCGGAACTGGCCGCCGGCATCCGGCCGGTGCTGCTGCATGCGCCGGACCGGCAGCAGGCCGGCGTGCAGGTGCTGGGACAGGCGACGACACGGCGGGTGCCGCCCGGCGCGGTGGAACGCGCGCGCCGGCACCTGGAAGACCACCTGGAGCAGGCCTACGACCTCGACCGCCTCGCCCGGGCCGCCGCGACCAGCCCGCGCACGCTGCTGCGGCATTTCGAGGCCGGCCTGGGCCAGACGCCGCTGGCCTACCTGCACGGCCTGCGCATGGCGCGGGCCAAGGTGCTGCTGGAGACCACCTACCTGCCGGTGGACCAGGTGGGCCAGGCCTGCGGCTACGCGCATGCCGGCACCTTCCGGCGGCAATTCGCCGCAGCCACGGGCGAGACCCCAGCGGCCTACCGCGAGCGGCACAGGTTGCGGGTGCGGCGCCGCGAATGGGGAAGCGACCTCGCGAGCTGAGAGACCCGGGCACAAGAGCCCGGGACGAGGATCGCGATCAGGCGCTGGGCCCAGGGCCGAAATCCCAGGGCCGAAGTCCCAGGCCGAAGCTCAGGGACGCCGGTCAGCCCGCCTGAGCGGCCAGCGCGGCGAACGCCTTCACCACCTCGGGCGGCGCCTGCACCAGCTCGATCAGCACGCCCTCGCCGCCAATGGGCGCATCTTCATTGCCCTTGGGGTGGATGAAGGTGATGTCGAAGCCGGCCGCGCCCTTGCGGATGCCGCCGGGCGCGAAGCGCACGCCCTGGGCGGTGAGCCACTCGACGGCGACCGGCAGGTCGTCGATCCACAGGCCCACGTGATTGAGCGGGGTGGTGTGCACCGCCGGCTTCTTCTCGGGGTCCAGCGGCTGCATCAGGTCCACTTCGACCTTGAACGGGCCCACGCCCATGGCGCAGATGTCCTCGTCGACGTTCTCGCGCTCGGAGCGGAAGGTGCCGGTCACCTCCAGGCCGAACATGTCGACCCAGAGTTTCTGCAGCGCCGTCTTGGACGGGCCGCCGATGGCGATCTGCTGGACGCCCAGCACCTTGAAAGGACGGTTCATGCCGACGCTCATTGGAACTCCAGGATGGCCTGGTCGACCGCCAGGGACTCGCCCTTGGCGGCGAGCAGCTTGCCCACCACGCCGTCGGAGACCGCGAACAGCACGTTCTCCATCTTCATGGCCTCGATCACCGCCAGGCGCTCACCGGCCTGCACCTTCTGGCCCGGCTGCACCGCGATGTCCACCAGCAGGCCCGGCATGGGCGAGAGCAGGAAGCGGCTCATGTCCGGCGGCGCCTTGTACGGCATCAGCGCGTGCAGTTCGGCCGCGCGAGGGGTGAGCACCAGGGCCTCGAGGCGGGTGCCGTTGTGGCTGACCGCGATGCCCAGCGGGTTGCGGGCCAGGCCACGCTCGACCTGGGCCGAGAAGGCCTGGCCGTTGCAGGTGCCGCGGATGCGGGCGCCACCCAGGTGCCAGTTGCTTTCGAAGGCGTAGCGCTTGCCGCCGACCTCGACCTCACAGGCGCCGCCTTGCGCGCCGGAGCCGGAGACCTTGGCCGGATGGCGCTGGTGCTGGCCACCCTCCCCCAGCTGCACCACCACGAACTCGTCGCCCACCTTGAACTCGTGCCCAGGCAGCTGGCCGCTGATGCCGGCCGAGCGCTCCAGGGAGCGGCGGTTCACGTAGGCGGCCAGGGCCAGCAGGAAGCTGGGGTCGTCGTGGGTCACGTCCTCGGCGCGGAAGCCCTTGGCGTAG
>CAZCTU010000354.1:1779-2177 GCA_964501495.1 uncultured Ramlibacter sp. | reverse complement strand
CGCTGTCGAGGGCATGCAGGGCCTGCCGGTCACCATCCGCACCATCGACGTGGGCGCCGACAAGCCGCTGGACGACACCCGCCGCGACGAAGCCCACCTCAACCCGGCCCTGGGCCTGCGCGCCATCCGCTGGAGCCTGGCCGAGCCGTCCATGTTCCTCACCCAGCTGCGCGCCATCCTGCGCGCCGCGGTGCATGGCAAGGTGAACATGATGATCCCGATGCTCGCCCACGCCAGCGAGATCCGCCAGACCCTGTCCCTGATCGACTACGCCCGCGCCGAACTCGACAACCGGGGCGTGGCCTACGGCCCGGTGGCGGTGGGGGCGATGATCGAGATCCCGGCTGCGGCCCTGATCCTGCCGACTTTCCTCAAGTACTTCGACTTCCTCTCGATCG
>CAZCTU010000354.1:270-1769 GCA_964501495.1 uncultured Ramlibacter sp. | reverse complement strand
CACGCCCTGATCCAGTACACCCTGGCCATCGCCCGTGCCGACGAGTCGGTGGCCCACCTTTACGACCCCTGCCACCCGGCGGTGCTGCGCCTGGTGGCCGACACCATCGCTGCTGCCCGCGCGCAGGGCAAGCCGGTGAGCGTGTGCGGCGAGATGGCCGGCGACGTGGCCTACACCCGACTGCTGCTGGGTCTGGGCCTGCGCAGTTTCTCCATGCACCCGGCGCAGGTGCTGGCGGTCAAGCAGGAAGTGCTGCGCGCCGATACCGCGCGGCTGGCGCCCTGGGCCCGGGACGTGCTCGCGGCGGAAGACCCGGCGGACCTGCTTGCCGAGTGAGGCCGGCCGCGCTCAGCGCGCCCGCGTTCCCGCCACCGCCGCCCCGATGATCATCAGCGCCGCCAGCGCGATGCTGGCGGTCAGCGGCCGGCCGCTCACCAGCAGGAGCAGCACGGTGGAGGCCAGCGGGGTGATGTAGCTCAGGATGCCGATCTGGCGCGCGTCCCCCAGCTTCAGCGCCCTGTCCCAGAGGAAGAAGGCTGCCCCCAGCGGGCCCAGGCCCATTACCGCGATCAGGGCCCAGTCCCGGCCGGAGAGCGCCGTGGCGGGCTCAAGCGCGAAGTGGCAGGCCAGGGACAAGAGGCCCGAGACCAGGCCGAACAGGCCGATGGCGGCGGTGGGGAAGGCGGCCACACGCCGCGTGCCGAGCGAATAGGTGGACCAGATGAAGGCCGAGCCCAGGGCCGGCAGGTAGCCCCAGGACCAGGCGGCCTGCACGTCGCTCGCAGCGCCCAGGATGGCGACCGCCGCGCCGGCAAAACCCACCACCGCCGAGAGCACATGCACCGGCCGCAGCCGCATGCCGGGCAGGATGACCGGGGCCAGCACCACGATCAGCAGCGGCCAGAGGTAGTTGACCAGGTTGGCCTCCACCGGCGGCGCGAGCCGCAGCGCGATGAACAGCAGGAAGTGGAAGCCGAAGAGGCCGTAGATGCCCAGCGCCAGGGTGGTGGGCGGCACCTTCCACTGCCGCACCAGCGGCCAGGCCGGCACGCTGCCGATCACCAGCGCCAGGCCGGTGAGAAGAAAGGGCGGGACATGGGAGAGCGCCAGGCCCAGCGAGGCGAGGATTGCCCACAGCGCGATCGCGCCCAGGGCGTAAAGGTTGGCGTGCATCAGGTGCGGGGTGCCCGCCTCAGACGCCCGAGGCGACGCCGGCGGCATGCGCCTGCTGGTCGGCGTGGTAGCTCGAGCGCACCATCGCGCCCACCGCGGCATGGGTGAATCCCATCTTGTAGGCCTCTTCCTCGAACATCCTGAAGGTGTCGGGGTGCACGTAGCGGCGCACCGGCAGGTGCGAAGTCGTGGGCGCGAGGTACTGGCCGATGGTGAGCATGTCGATGTCATGCGCGCGCATGTCGCGCATCACCTGCAGGATTTCCTCGTCGGTTTCGCCCAGGCCGACCATCAGGCCGCTCTTGGTCGGCACCTGCGGGAACAGG
>CAZCTU010000354.1:0-260 GCA_964501495.1 uncultured Ramlibacter sp. | reverse complement strand
GGCTTCCTTGTACAGGCGCGGCACGGTCTCCATGTTGTGGTTCATGACGTCCGGCGGCGCGGCCTTGAGGATCTCCAGGGCGCGGTCGTCGCGGCCGCGGAAGTCGGGCACCAGGATCTCGATGGTGGTCGCGGGCGAGAGCTCGCGGGTCTTGCGGATGCAGTCGACGAAGTGCCCGCTGCCGCCGTCACGCAGGTCGTCGCGGTCCACGCTGGTGATCACCACGTACTTCAGTTGCAGGCGGGCGATGGTGCGCGCCA
>CAZCTU010000353.1:0-2181 GCA_964501495.1 uncultured Ramlibacter sp. | reverse complement strand
AGCAGGCCATCGACGCCGCGCAGCGCCTGGCCGACCGCATCTGCTACGACGCGCTTCAGCTCAACACCCCCTTCATCGCACTCCAGTTCCTGCGTGACGAACTCGCCGAGTCCGGCGAGGGCGAGGAGGGCGAGGAGCCGGCCGATGGCGCCGACGCCGCCGGCGAGGGCGCTCCCCGCGCCTGAGGGTGCCGCACCGGCGCGCACGACCATGTCCTTGACCACCTTCGTGCTGCTGGGGCTGCTGACGCTGGTGATCCTGGTGCTGGCGCTGCTCCTCATCTACCTGTCCGACCGCTTCAACAGCCTGGAGCGGCAGACCCAGGACCTGATGCGCCGGCTGCAGGACACCCAGGCCAAATCGGGCGCCAGCGCCAGTGGTCCCTACGCCGGCCTCTCCGGCAAGGCGCTCTGGGAGGCGGTCTGCGGCCAGGAAACCGGCGGCCTCGACGAGCTGACCCTGGACGGGGTGCGCAAACGCTACCGGCTGCTGCTCGACGACCACCTGCAGTCCATCTTCCAGGCTGGCGCGTCCGATGGCGCCCGCGGCCTGAGCAGCCCGCCTGCCAACACCCGCATGGTCCGCACCCCGAAGGCCCAGGTGGAGTCGTGGCTGCCGCCGGAGCTGGTGGACGAGATCTACCAGTGCGGCCAGGGCTATGTGATGGCCTCGCCCGAGGAAATGGCCGGCCTGCGCCAGCGCCTGGATCAGGCCTACGGGCAGGTGTGGATGGCCTGCAACCTGGAGCCGGGCCAGCCGGCTTCGAGCCTGCTGATGCCGCCGCGCCCGCAGGACGCCGAGGCCGGCAGTGCGTCGGGCCCGGCCGCCGGCGTGCCGGCCATCCCGGCGACGTCACCCGCGGCCTGAGCCGCCGCGCCGGCCCGGCGCGGGCGGAGTGACCCGTGCCGCGAATGAGTGCTTTCGGGTTCAGGTCGGCCCGCAAAAAGACGACGCCGGACGCGCCCCACCCCTAAAGTCCCGCCCTCTGGCGCCGATTCCCCTCGTGAGCGATCAACGCACCCGACGGAGAAGACCCCCATGCGCCTGCACAAACTTGCTTTCGATGGCTACGGCGCCGTCCAGGTGGCCACCGGCGTGGCCACTGCCGACAGCACCAAGCTGATCCTGATGCTGTTCGACGGCCTCATGGAAAGCCTGGCCGCCGCGCGCGGTCACATCGAGCATGGCAACACCACCGAGAAGGGCAAGTCCCTCTCCCGCGCCGGCCGCATCGTGATCGGCCTGCAGGGCGCCCTGGACTTCAACCAGGGCGGCGACCTCGCCCGCAATCTGGATGACCTGTACGGCTACGTGACCCGCCGCATCATCCACGTCAACGCCGCCAACGACCTGGAGGCGCTGGAAGAAGTGCGCGGCCTGATGGTCGAGATCCGCGACGCCTGGTCCAGCCTGCCGGGCCTGATGCCGGGCAAGCCGGCGGCGCCCACCCTGAACTGAATCGAGGGATGCGCACCATGACCACTTTCCTCACCCGCCGAGGCCTGCTGGCCTGCGTCCTGGCCACCGGCCTGCTGGCCGGCTGCGCCTCGGTGAAACTGCCGCCGGCGGAAGCCGCTGCCGCGCCCGCCGCCGCTACCCCTGCAGCGCCGGCGGATTCCGCCGCCAGCAGCATGATCGCCCCGATGGTCGAGAAGCGCGACACCATCACCGCCACCGGCTACGCGGTGGTCAGCGTGCAGAACCACCGCCTGCCGGCGCAGCAGCGCCTGATGGCCATTCGCGCCTCCAAGCTCGACGCCTACCGCGCGCTCACCGAGCAGGTCTTCGGCCAGCACCTGGACGCCACCACCACCGTCGCCGACATGGTGGTGATGAATGACACCTTCCGCACCCGCGTCGAAGGCGTGGTCTACGGCGCCGTCCTCGTGAGCATCACCCCGGTGGGCGAGGACACCTACGAGACCACCCTCTCGCTGGACCGCCAGGTCGTTGCCGACCTGCGCACCCTCTACCTCGGCCAGCTGGCCGCCAAGCGCAAATGAACGCCCGCCAGCTGGCCCCCGGCTGGCTGGTTGCGCTCAGTTGCCTGAGCGCCTGGCCGGCTGCGGCCCAGGCGCCCGCAGCGGCTCCTGCTGCGACGGCGGCCCCGGCCGCTCCTGCCGCTTCCGCCGCCACGCGCCCCGCTTCTGCAGCGGCCGCAGCGCCCGCAGCCTCCGCGGC
>CAZCTU010000352.1:0-2193 GCA_964501495.1 uncultured Ramlibacter sp. | reverse complement strand
GGCCGCGGCGCCGCCGACATGAAAACCTCCATCGCCGCCTTCACGGTGGCCGTCGAGGAATTTCTGGCGGCCACGCCCCAGCCCGCGCTGTCCATCGCGATGCTGATCACCAGCGACGAAGAAGGCCCCAGCGTGGATGGCACCGTGATCGTGTGCGAGGCGCTGAAGGCGCGCGGCGAGCGCCTGGACTGGTGCATCGTGGGCGAGCCCACCTCGGTCGACCGCCTGGGCGACATGATCAAGAACGGCCGCCGCGGCAGCCTCTCGGGCAAGTTGAGGGTGAAGGGCATCCAGGGCCACATCGCCTACCCGCAACTGGCGCGCAACCCGATCCACCAGGCCCTGCCGGCCCTGGCCGAACTGGCCGCGACCGAATGGGACCGGGGCAACGCCTTCTTCCCGGCCACCAGCTTCCAGGTGTCCAACATCCACGGCGGCACCGGCGCGGGCAACATCATCCCGGGCGAGGTCGTCATCGACTTCAACTTCCGCTTCTCGACCGAGTGCACCGATACCGGCCTGCGCGAGCGGGTCGAGGCGGTGCTGCAGCGTCATGGCCTCGAATACGAACTGACCTGGGCCCTGAGCGGCCAGCCCTTCATCACGCCCCCGGGCGAGCTGGTGGGCGCGGTGCAGGCTGCCATCCGGGCCGAGACCGGCGTCACGACCGAGCTGTCCACCACCGGCGGCACCAGCGACGGCCGCTTCATCTCGCGCATCTGCCCGCAGGTGATCGAGTTTGGCCCGGTCAACGCCAGCATCCACAAGATCGACGAGCATGTGGCGGTGGCCGACATCGAGCCGCTGAAGAACATCTACCGGCGCACGCTGGAACACCTGGAGGCGCTGGCCTGAGCCGGCGCCCCTTCCATGAACATCCAATCCCTGATCGAACGCGGCGCCGCCCGCCTGGAGGCCGCCGGCGTGGCCTTCGGCCACGGCCCCACCAACGCCTTTGACGAGGCCGCCTGGCTCACGCTCTGGCGCCTGGGCCTGCCCCTGGACGACCTCGATGGCGTCGCGGATCGGGAGGTGGGCGCACAGGAGCGGGCCGCGGTGGACGCCCTGATCGAGGAACGCATCGCCACCCGCAAGCCCGCGGCCTACCTCACCAAGGAAGCCTGGCTTCATCGCCGAACTGATCGCAGACGCCTCCATCGACCCCTGGCTCGGCGAGCACACGAAGAACGTGCTGGACCTGTGCACCGGCAACGGCAGCCTCGCCATCCTGGCCGCCATGGCCTGGCCCGAGGTGCAGGTGGACGGCGCGGACATCTCGCCCGACGCCCTGGCGGTGGCCCGCATCAACGTCGACCGCCATGGCCTGCAGACACGGGTGCGCCTGGTCGAGTCCGATGGCCTGGCCGCCCTGCCTGGCCCCTATGACCTGGTGCTGTGCAACCCGCCCTATGTCAACGCGACCAGGATGGGCACATTGCCCGCCGAGTACCGGGCCGAGCCCGAGCTGGCCCTGGCCGGCGGCGCCGACGGCATGGACTTCATCCGCCAGCTGCTGAAGGACGCGCCCTCCCGCATGGCCGAAGCCGCGGTGCTGGTGCTGGAGATCGGCAATGAGCGCCCTTTCTTCGAAGCCGCCTTCCCGCACCTGGAGGTGGTCTGGCTGGACACCTCGGCCGGCGAGGACCAGGTGCTGCTGGTGACCCGAGAGGCTTTGCTGAAATGATCACGCTACGCGACGTCACCCTGCGCCGCGGCACCAAGGTGCTGCTGGACAAGGTGTCGCTGACCCTCAACCCCGGCGAGAAGGTGGGCCTCGTGGGCCGTAACGGCGCCGGCAAGTCCACCCTCTTCGCCCTGTTCGACGGCAGCCTGCACGAGGACAGCGGCGAATACGCCCGTCCCGCGCAGTGGCAGATGGCCCAGGTCGCCCAGCACATGCCCGAGACCGCCGAACCGGCCACCGACTTCGTGGTCGCCGGCGACACCCGCCTGATGGCGGCCCAGGCCCGGCTGGCGCAGGCCGAGGCGCGCCTGAACGAGCACCCCGACGACGTCGATGCCGGCATGGCCATCGCCCAGGCCCATGCCGACCTGCATGACGCCGGCGTGCACGACGCGGTGCCGCGGGCCCAGGCCCTGATCCTGGGCCTGGGCTTCACCCCCGAGCAGCTCTCGCACCCGGTGAACAGCTTCTCCGGCGGCTGGCGCATGCGGCTGCAGCTCGCCCGCGCG